>PATE01000024.1 GCA_002712305.1 Gemmatimonadota bacterium
GCGGCGAAGAGCCTGTCAAAACAGTCAAAGTCGTACAGGATCTGGGAGATACCAAACAGCTTTGGTACGGGCGGGTCGTTGCCATGCATGGCGACGCGCACCTTGAAGCGTTCGGCAATGGGTACGACGGTCTGAAAGATGCGAATCGTCCGTTCCCACAGTTCGTCATGGGTCGGCGATCCTTCCGGTGCTGGTCGATCGACGAGGGCATCGCTCAGATCACTGTGCAGGTGCTGGTAGCCGCCTCGCCCTTCCACCCAGGAGTAGTCTGGACCAGGAAAGTGACCGAACTGACTTGCCTGAAAACACTGAACTCCGAGCACGGGAAGCCCAAACTCGCCGATGAGTTCGGTGTTGTGGGCGACGTTGTCGAGTTCTCGCTCGGTACCCTCCCGACCGAGGAAGGTATCGATCGTCTGGCTGTTGAGGCTATTGATGCGTTCGATCCGCAGACCCGCCTCGCCGATGGCGTCCACCGCTTGCTGAAGCCCTTCACGAGACAGTCGCATGCCGGCTTCGAGAAAGCCGGGAATGAAGTCCATTGTAATGTCGACGACATCGACACCGATCTGTTTCAGAAAACGCAGATCGTCGGGGCGGTGAAGCCAGTCTGGTGGTACACGCGTTCCCACCAGCATCAGGCTGCCTCCTGTCGATCGACGGCTTGTATCATGGCCTGCATAAAACCAACACAGTGAGCACGCCCACGGTGATGCCAGCCTGAATCACCCACCGTGGCCGGCACGTGGTCGGGGATCATGAATCCATCAAAGCCGAGTTGCTTGAGACGTTGAACTACCGCGTAGGTGTCGACCTGGCCCTCGTCGATGAAACACTCATGGAAACACTCGCGTGTACCACGCACATCTCGAAAGTGGATGTAGGCGATCTTGCCGTCGGGCACGAAAGCATCGAAACCCCGCATCACATTGTCGTGTCCACCCATTTCAGACCAGCAGCCCATGCAGAAGTCGAGTCCATGGTTGGGGCTATCAAAGGTGTCCATCGCTTTCTTGAAACCTTCGAAGGTCCCGAAGAGGCGGGCCACACCGCCTAAGGCGGGAACGGGCGGATCATCCGGGTGTAGGGCGAGTCGGACGCCGGCCCGCTCGGCCACCGGCAGTAGCCGCTCCAGATACCAGCAATAGTTGTCCCACATCTGCTGTTCTGAATACACGCGGTCAAAGTTGAGTGGTGCCTCGGCGTGAGCTTGCAGATCGAAGCGTGTCCCCCTGGCACCGCCACGCAGCGTCTCCGGTTCCTGCGTCCGCCAGACCCCCACAGGAATCCAGTGGTATCCAAGAATCGGGATGCCGACCTGTCCCATGTTGCGCACCGTCGTGATCATGTTGGCCAACTGCGCCTCTTTCTCAGGTCCGCCGAGCATGATGTCGAGGTAGAAGGGGATGGGCACGTTTTCCAGCGCCATCAGCCGCAGATCGTAGGCGTCGGCCTTGGCTTTCAGTGCTGCCAGGTCATCGACCTTCCAGTGGCCCTCGTCCCCGGGAAGCTTCGGTGTATTCATGAGGAAGTCGTCACAGCCCATCTGTTTGATGAACTGGCACATCTCGTCGGTCAGCTCGTTGAACTGACCGAGTCCGACCCGCATCGACAACGGCATGGAATGGCACTTTCGTTGACACAGCCGGCCGTGACCGGCTTAGGTATGAGGCGTCGTCGCAAAAGCTCCCGAATCGCCAGGGGAGCGTCAACCGACCCTTCTTTCAACGGAGCCGTCTTGAACACGCAGGACATCCTCACCTATCTGCGCTCGCTGCAGGATCGGATCTGTGTCGAGATCCAAACCATCGAGCCTGGTGAGGGAGAATTCCGTGAAGATGTATGGGACCGGCCAGAGGGCGGTGGTGGGCGAAGCCGTGTGCTGGAGGCGGGAGACGTGATCGAAAAAGGAGGCGTGAATTTCTCCCACGTGACGGGCAAACAATTGCCGGCAACCGCGTCGGCGCGACGCCCCGAGCTGGCCGGTCGAAGTTTCGAGGCGATGGGCGTGTCGGTGATCTTTCATCCGAAGAACCCCTTCGCGCCCACCTCACACGCCAATGTCAGGTTCTTTGTTGCCCGCGACCCGGCCGACAAGGACCCACCCGTGTGGTGGTTTGGCGGTGGTTTCGATCTGACGCCCTTCTACGGTTTCGAGCAGGACGCCATCCACTGGCATCGTACGGCGCGAGCCGCCTGTGAACCCTTTGGCGACGACCTCTATCCACGTCTCAAGACGTGGTGCGACGAGTATTTCCACCTGAAACACCGGGACGAACCGCGGGGGATCGGCGGGTTGTTCTTCGATGACTACCAGGAGGGCGGCTTCGATTCGGCCTTTGCTTTCACTCGATCGGTGGGTGACCACTACATGAAGGCCTACGCGCCCATCCTCCGGCGCCGTCATACGCTGCCCTTCACCGAACGCGAGCGAGATTTTCAGCTCTATCGACGGGGTCGGTATGTCGAATTCAACCTCGTCTATGACCGCGGCACCCTTTTCGGTCTGCAGTCGCGCGGACGGACCGAATCCATCCTCGTGTCCATGCCTCCTGAGGTTCGCTGGCGCTACGATTGGACACCTGAACCGGGAAGCGAGGAGGCACGACTCTATGAAGAGTTCCTAAAGCCCCGGGACTGGCTTGAGGAAGGGGAACCCAATTGAGCATCCGAGTCACCGACTACCAGCCCGTCTTTGCCGATCCCTCCTACTACTGCGGGCCGGGTCCGGCCCTGATCGTGGGCGACGATGGAAAGATGACGGTCTGCTTCCGTCGGGTCCTGTCCTGGCTGACGGAGGGCTTCGCCAGCCATTGGCATCCGGCGACGGAAACCTGTCTGACCCACTCAACAGATGCAGGTCGTCACTGGACCGATCCCACGACGTTTCTGGCGGGTCACCAATGCCCGAACCTCCGTCGGCTGAGCAGCGGTGTCTGGCTCCACCACACTCACCGCTTCGAGCTGGTCACCGACGCCATCGAAAAACAGATCGTCGATCGAACCGGTGGAAGTCTCAGTAAGGGTTGGTGGCCGGGAATCCAACGAGGTACATCTGTCCATCTCAGCAAGGACCAGGGTGCTCACTGGAGCGAACCGGTGTATCTCGATCACGTTCCTGGAATACCTGCCCGACACGCTCTGCTGCACGCGCCGGTGGCGGTGCGTGGAAATGTTCTGCAACTGGCCGATGGTCGGATCCTGTTGTCGGCCTACAGCGGCGGCGAGACCAACACGAGTTTTCTGTTCAGTTCCGACGACGAAGGGCAGTCCTTCGGTTTCTCCGGCATCATCGCCGAGGACCACAACGAGACCTTCCTGCATCAGACACCATCGGGCCGCATTGTGGCGTTCATGCGTCGCTGGAGTGATGCACAGATGCTTAGCAAGTGCCATTCCGATGATGGTGGCCTCAGCTGGTCCGAGCCGGTTCCCGTCTGCCCTGGATACCCGGCGTGCGCCATTGATCTGCCCTCCGGAAAAGTGTTGCTCGTCTACGGGTATCGATTCGACGATGGATACGGAACTCGCGCGCGTTGCCTGGACACCGAGTGTGATCAGGTAGAAGAGGGCGAACTCCTGCTGCGCGCAGATGGTGGGGTCGCCGATCTTGGCTACCCTGACGCGGCCAAGCTTCCCGATGGACGGATTGGTGTCGTGTACTACCACAATCGTGCCCATCAGGCCGAGACACCGGCCCATTGCCCTCGCTACATCGAGCTGTGCATTGTGGAAGAAGCCTGAGTGATCCCCTTTCTGCTGGAGGTCGTGGTCATTTCGCTGTCGGGGATCATGGCACCCGGTCCGTTGAGTGCCAGCACGATCAGCCATGGCGGGCACTCGCCCCACGCGGGGGCGAGAGTGGCCCTTGGCCATGGCGTCGTCGAATTCCCTCTCATGGCGCTCACGCTGTTCGGTTTCGGGGCCATTCTCGACATCGGATTCGTGCGACCCGTCCTGTTCGTCGCGGGGGGATGGGTGCTGGCGTGGATGGGGGTCGGCATGCTGCAGCTTGCTCGTTCGCCGATCGCCACGGCGCAGCAAACGGCGGCCGTCCGTTCCCCCTTCATGACGGGCATCGCCCTCACGGGGATGAACCCCTACTTCCTGGTTTGGTGGGTGACGGTCGGTGCGGGGTTGCTGATCAGGGCCTCTGACCATGGCGCCTTTGGCCTGCTGGCGTTCGCCATCGCCCACTGGCTGTGCGATCTGGGATGGCTGTGGATGCTGTCGGCGGCCGCTTTTGGTGGCGGTCGATTGCTCGGCGACCGATTTTACCGGATCGTCCACGGCATCTGTGGTCTATTCCTGCTGCTGGCCGCCCTCGATTTCCTCGTCGATGGGTGGCGTCACGCCGAGGCCCTCTTCCCGGTGTGAGCGCGCCAACGCTCGCCGTCGGATCAACAACCCCACACTCAGCACCGCGGTTCCCCAGGCGAACCGACGCACTACGGTGGACACGCTCATCTGCGAAATGACCCATTCAGGGGCCCAGATACGCAGACTGTAGCTGATAACCAACAGCAGGAAGGTGACACCTACAACGCCGTCCGAAAAGCGACGCGTACGCAGGTAGCGAAATCCGAATGCGATCAGGTGGACGCAAAACACGCCCAGCAAGCCATAGAGCCAGGGGGCACTCACGGCCGGCCGTTCATCATCGCTGCCACGTCGCCGGGGACAACAACACAATCACCGTATAGATCTCCAGGCGCCCCATCAGCATCAGTAGAGAACAGGACCCACTTCCCTGCGACTGGTACGGCTGAGTAGTTGTCGGTGGGTCCTACGTCTCCAAGACCTGGACCGATATTGCCCAATGTGGCGGCTACAGCACCGAAGGAGGTGGGCATATCCATGCCCACCTCAGACATGACAAAGACGCCCGCACCAAAACTGATCATGAACAACACGAAGAAGCCAAGCACATTGGTCACGATGTCACGATCCACAGCCGATCCGGACAGACGAACGGGCACCACCGCTCGGGGATGAATCAAGCGGGTCACTTCACGAACGACGAATTTCACCAACAGATGCACACGGGCAAAGGTGAATCACACGCACCCCGATGCCGGCCAGATCGAGATCCACGGTCATGCACGTCCGCTCATCGTCGATCTGGGCAGCGTGCCTTATCCGGACTTAAATGCTCGGTGTTATTATCACTTCAGCTCCGAGGGACACAATCAGATCAACGTCGCGGGTCGCCCGCAGCGGTGGGATCTGGAACACGAAGCGCACTGTACACATTCCGCCTTCGACGATGAGCTCGGAGGTTGGTGGCAGATCGACCTACTGACCTGCACGAGTCGGTCCAGAACGTGAGACGCACAGTCGTGCATCTGCTGCCCAACATCGTGGTCGTTCTCGATGACGTACAGTTGTTGCGGCGAGAGCCGATCCGGCTGCGATGGCATCCTGGCGGGGAACCGCAGATCGAATTCCCACACGATTTTCGAGTCGTCGTCGACGAGGTCGCCTTGAGCGCAAAGGTGGTCGAGCTGGCCGGAGAGGATTCGCCGGAGCTGATTCTAGGGCACCACGCCTACCGCCCACCCTACGACCATGATCGCATCGGCAATCCCATGCCCCAACGACATGAACCCTACCTGGACGCCACCGTCCATGGCCAGAAGGCGCGTTTCCTGAGCCTGTTCGCCATCGGTGAGCCCCGCGCACCCATGGATCTCTGCCAGCAAATCGACTCGTTCAACTGGTGCATCGGACAAGATGATCACCAGGTAGACGTGCAGGTCGCGTCAGGAGTCTTGTCCGTCACCGGTCCGAACGGTGTGTGGACCATGGCCATCGACTGAGTGACGAGGATTTTTAAAAAAGAGAGGCGAACCAATCGTGGTTCGCCCCCCATTCTCCATAGAGCTAACGTCTAGTGATGGTTGGCTCAGGCGTCCGTTTTCAGATCAAAGTCGTGATCGCGAACCGTGCCGTCATCGGAGAAGTCGCGCTTGGCTTCTCTCAGATCTCTGTAGAGCTGCAATACATCTCGCATTCCGCCGATCGTCAGCCAGACGATGACGGCCATGGTGAGCACGATGAAGAAGACCGTGTTCACCCAGTAGTGGTAGGTGGTCCAACCTTCGATAGAGACACCGACGGTGAAGGCGGCGATCGTCATGACCAGCCACAGGGCGAACAAACCCATGGACTTCACAACCGTGAATCCATAGATCAGCTTGTCACCCCGGGTGAAATCAGCCGTGATCCCCAGTGCGGTTCGCCAGTTCCAGCGCTCAGCCACCGTCTTGCCACCTGTCGCGGCATGGTCAGAGGCGACGACGAACTCACCACGGTGGAGCATCTTGTCGATGTTGAACACGCGCCTCTCGGCCAACGAGAACATTACGTAGAGCGTCCACGCCACACACATGGCGAAGAAGTAGACTTCCTGACCCGTGAGGAAGAAGTCTTCGCCATACCAGTCTTCCCACCAGTGTTCGCAGACCATACCCGCCGTGGCGAGTACGGTACCACTGGTCAGCCCGGCGAAGGCGCCACGCGTCGTTCCCCACGACGTATACAAGCCACCGACGATGACGACGCCGGCGCCACCGAGCCAGAAGGCTCCCGTGAGGGCGAAGAAGAGCAGGATGTCCTGCGTCTGCCGGTAGAAGGAACTGAAGAGAAAGATGAACACAGCGACGCCGAAAATGGAGAGGCGAAGCAACTGCAGGTGCTTCTTGGTATCGATCTCGCGATTGCGCAGCGGCAGGTAGACATCCTGGACAAAGATCGAACCCCACGAATGCAGATAGGTGTCATGGGTGGAGATGAAAGCCGCGAACATGACGGCGGCGAAGGCACCCATCAGACCCAGCGGCATCCACAGGGTCATCGTAATGGGTGTCGTCATCTGATCCCGCACCTGCGGATCCTCGATCAGTGCCAGCTGCGCATTAACCTGCGCCGCCCAGTCGGTGTAGTCTGGATGGTGCATGATCAGATACGCCACCAGGGGCAGCAGGGTCAGCGCCCACAGCAAGGTAAAGCCACGAAACTGACCCAACACGCCGGCCATTTTCTGTTCGTGCGGGGACTTGGCCGATACCTGATACGCCTGTGAGCCCTGCCATGCGTTGCGATTGATGATCAACGCGAACAGACCGATCAGGAAGTACCAGGCGTTGAAGCCCTCCACCTTTGCTGTATCGAAGGGATCCAGCAGTGACTTGCCCGGCTCGGCGATCTGCAACCCTTCGAAAATGTGAGATAGAGGGAACTTGTACAGGATGATGATGAGGATCGTTGCCAGCACGATGTTGACGAAGAAGGACTGGAAGAAGTCCGTCACCAGCACCGCGATCTGGCCACCCGAGAAGGTGAAGTAGAGGGACAAACTCAGCAGGACGATCAACAGCGTGTGGTAGGTGGGCAGCAGCAGCCCGAACAATGAGTAATGACCTGGAAGGCCCGTATAATGGATGAAGAAGTTGGCGCCCACAGCGGGGAAGATGCCGAAATTGATGATCCCTGAGATCCAGCAGATCGTCGCGGCATAGGATCGAAACTTGCGCCCATACCGCATTTCGAAGAACTGACCCAGCGTCATGGCGCGGGTTTCGCGATAACGGTAAGCGACCCAACCGGTGAGCATGAGGATCAGCATGATCGGCGCCTGCAACTGATCCCACCAGTTGGGCGCGAAGCCTGCCTTGTAGACCATCTGAAAGCGAGCGATGATGGATACGGCGCCAAGTCCAGCGACCCCATCCGCCATGGTGACCAGGTATCTTCCCGCGAGGCGATTGGCGGCGAGGAAATCGCTTGTCGACTGGGTATACTTCTTCGTGGAATAGGCGAGCACGACGAAGAAGGCGGTCACCACTGCGACCACACTCCAGTCGATCCAATGCATCGTCTGCACAGATTCCATCCACTCTCCCTTGGTGGGTCGGTCGCCGACGGTTCAGGGCGACGCCGATCTCAGATATCGATGAATCCCTGTGTTGCATCCGGGCGGACGGCGGCATCGAGGATGCGCCGGATCGATAGAGATTCATCCCGTGCAACGTTGGGCACGCCGGTCCGAAACAGTTCGAGAAAGGCGCAAGCCGTGGCGCTAAAGATAGGTCCTGAGTCCACGGTCACATGACGTGTCGACTCGCCTGTGGAAATCGAGGCGGCAAAAGGTGTGGTAGATCCGTCCGTGTGCACGTGCACGACGCCCGTGGCGCCATGGGCCCACTCCAGCAACAGGCGATCGCGGTTGGGCGTGTCTCCCCAGCGCATCAGCCGCGTCACGTCGGCGCCCAGACAGCTGACCATCATCTCCACGGGATGGATGGCATATTCGTCGAAGGAGCTGCCGCCACCCCAACACACCATGTGATGAACACGGTCCCGCGCTTCATCTACGACTTGCTGAACCTCGGTGTAGCGCAATGCCGAGGTCGTCTGCACGGCGAGGTTGTGATCATCGGCCAGGCTGAAGATCGCCTCGGCCGTGTTCAGATCAGGTGCGAAGGTTTTGTCCACGTACGTCGACTTGCCGTAGGGAAAGACCTGTTGGCACAGCGTCAGATGCGTATCCGGTGTGGACGGCGCGAGGATGGCATAGTGATCGACACCGGCGTCGAGCTCGTCCACCGTGTCAAACCAGGGCACGTCATTCGCCACGGCCCAGGCCTGACTTTGTTTGGTCTGCAGGGCGGTGCAGCCGGCGACGGTGAACCCGAGGTCAGCCAACTCGCCCCGCAAGAGTTTCAGGTAGACGTCGGCGTGGAAGTTATCGAGGCAGTCGTCGACGAAACCGATCCGACGTGTCATTGGGTTCCTAGTTCTGACCAACAAGTCGAACGTTGACGAAACGGCTCTTCTCGGCCGACTCCTTTGCTGCCAGACAAGCATAGACGGACTGTAGTCCTGTCTCGATCGGTGTTCGTGAATCGGCGCCGTGGTCAACGAGGGCGATGAAGTCGCGAGCCAATTCCAGGTCTCCGCCGAAATGGCTGGCACCCCCTGACGCCTTTTCGACGGCGGAAAAGGGCGCATGGTGACGCACACGCTTCAGTTCGTCGGTGTACCAGTCGAAGGCGACGCTGCCCAGATAACCAGAGACATTCGCGCCACGAGTGCCGGCATCTCGGCGGGCATAGAAGACCTGGGTATAGACGCCTTGACTGCCGTCGGCGAATTCCAGCACCGCGCTCGATGCATCCTCGTTGAGCCGATGTCCTTCCCCGCAGTCGACACTGAACAGACACAGATGATCACTGGTGGTGCCACCCGAGCTGTTTCGACGGCGATTCTGTGGACTCTCCAGGCAGTCTGCCACTTCATCGCAGACCGAGCACCGATGCCCCGACGGTTTGTCTCCGCCGTAGACGTGACCACGCGTTGCTGTAGCGGCGACGCGCACGATGGGCTGACCCATCAGATACATGAGATAGTCGAAGTCGTGGGTCGCTTTCTGCAGGAAGAGCCCGTGTGTGACGTCGTAGTCGCGATAGGCGGCCTCCCAGTACGTCGTTCCATAGGGGACGTAGTTGGTTGCAGCCACGTGCACGGGATCTCCCACAGCGCCTTCGTCGATATACTGCCGCGCCAGTTCACACAAGGGAGACACGCGCAGAGGAAAACTGACGACGGCTCTGCACTGTGACCCGTCGAACGCGGCTTCCAGCGCTTTTGCCTGGCGCATGTCGACGGCCACGGGCTTTTCCAGAAACAGTGGTAGATTATACTGGGCCGCACGAATGGCGAGGGGAGTGTGGAGGTTGCAACGGGTGCCGATGGCCAACGCATCGAGCTGGCCCTGTTTCACCATCTGGTCGATATCGCGGTAGAATGTCACATCGTCAGCGATGCCGCCCCCTGCCTTGGCCCATCCTCGGCCCGGGGCTGCTGAATCGATGCGTGAGCGTACCCCGGCCTCGTCGGGATCGACGATCCCTGTCACCTGCAAATCGGCAGCGAGCTCGCGGAAGACACCCTGGATCAAGCCACTGATGCGACCCCCGTAACCGACCACGCCGAGTCGGATTCCACTCATTCCTCACCCCTTCTGTGTTTGGCTTGTCGTGGTCAACGCCAGATCTCTGCGTCCGCCTCATTGGCGGGCATCATCGAGCGGAGGACCTGCTCGTTCAGTTCGGCACCCAACCCTGGTGCCTCGGTGAGCACCACGTGACCGGCTTCGATGAAGGGACCATCCTTGTCGAGGATTTCTTCCATGCCCTCATCTCGGAATCGATGGTACTCCAGAGCCAGGAAGTTGGGGACACTGGCGCAGGTGTGGGCGTCGGCGAGAGTGCTCAAGGGTCCCGAATTGTTGTGGGGAGCGAAGGGGACGTAATAGATCTCGGCCATGTTGGCGATCTTGCGGCACTCAGATAATCCGCCACACTTGGAGATGTCGGGCATGATGATATCGGCCGCCTGCTTCTCCAGCAGCTCACGGAATCCATATCGCAGATAGAGATTCTCGCCCACACAGATCGGTGTATTGCTCGCCGCCTTCACCTTGGCCAGGGCGTCGATGTTTTCCGGCGGGACCGGTTCTTCCAGCCACATGAGATCGAGCTCTTCCAGAGCCACGGCGATCTTCTGCCCAGCCACGGCGTCATAACGTCCGTGCAAGTCGATCCCAAGATCCATGTGAGGACCGATTGCTTCGCGGATCTCGAACGCCTCGGATACGATGACCTCCAGTTCGGCGGGATGCACCGTCCAGTTCCAGCGATCGACCTTCTCCGGCCGATTCGCATCATCCAGATCAAACTTCATCGCCGTGAATCCGGCGGCAGTCACCTTCTGATAGGTTTCGTTATAGTCGCCAGAAGCGCAATCGACGTAGAGCCTGACCCGATCTCGAAACTTGCCACCCAGCAATCGATAGACGGGCACGCCCTGTGCTTTGCCGGCCAGATCCCAGAGGGCCACCTCGATGCCCGTCAGGGCTGACACGGCGTGGCCGGACATGGCGCCACGAAAAATGAACGCTCGACGCACTTTCTCGAAACACATGTCCACGTCTCGGGGGTCCTCGCCTACCAGAATCGACTTCATGGAATCGACGATGGCTCGCCAACCGGCGCCCTGGTGGGAGAGTTCGCCTGTCCCGTAGAGGCCTTCGTCGGTGTACACTCGCACATATCCGAAACGGGCCTCGCACGTCTTGATGTCGGTGATCTTCACGGTGTCTCGTTTTCGTCAGGGAGGGGGGCTCGGAGACGGGCTGCTCGATCATGGGGCGGGAATAATAAGTACGAGTCTGAGAGGGGACGCCAATGATGTCTGTCTAGGGGATCAGCGCCACTCGTGTTTTGGATAACGACGCTTCAGTTCCTTCTTCAACTCCGGATACGTCCGCTTCCAGAATCCTGGCAGATCGTCTGTGACCTGTGCTGGCCTGAAATTCGGCGCCAGGATTTCTAGCAGTAGCCGGATGCGACCACCGGCGACCCGCGGTGTTTCTGAGACGTCGTACAGGTCCTGAATCTTGGCCCTGCCGCGTGGCGGTTGGCCCGGCCTGTATACGATCCGCATGCCATGCCCGGTGGGCAGGCGGATCCGTTCTGGGGCCATTTCTTCGACGAACTGCTGGTCCTCCCAACTGAGGGCGTGACGCAGGTGATCGAGGATGGGTGCCTGCCGGACGGCGCCCCATCGACTGGCCTCACCCACCGTCTCTGCGATGATGATGGCCAGATCGTCTTCGTCGTACGTCGACAGACTTCGTTCGGGGAACCACTCCGCCACGCAGCGTGCTCGTGCCAACCATGCGTCCACCGCATCGTCCCAGCGGTCGAATCTGAGCTGCCCGTTAAGGAGCCGGTCGACAATCAGCTGCGCCGCCTGCACGGAGTTGGCTGCACGCCGTCGATGCTCGTCCAGCAGCAATGCGCCAAAGCGCTGACCCTGAATCTCGAAGACAGCTCTTTCCTCCTCATCCCACACCAACTGCGACGATGAGGACACTACCGCTTGTGCTTCCTCCGCAATCCATTCCGACTCGATCGCCGTTGCCAGCGACGCGATGGTGTGCACCCCCCCTCCCTCAGCTCGGGAGGCCTCCACTTCCCGCAACTGAACCGCGACCAGCGTCTGCGAATTGCCCACGACACTGTCGCGATCCAGTGTGACGCGTCGTCGGCCATCCATTTCGCACAGCCGCGTGTCGGGACTTCGGCGCAAGGCGACGTGATCGAGAAAAGCCGCAAGAAGACATCGCGCCAGGATCTGATCTTCATCGTGGCCACCACTCGAATTATTCTGAGGATCTGATGGTGGCGCCAGATTCTTCATCCATCGGCGGAACTGGTCCACTGTGCGATTCACCTCGCGGCAGGCGCCCGCATTCAGGCCGAGGGTGTCGCAGCGTCGAGAATCGAATCGACTCCGGCGTGCCTGATCCCATGCCGCAGCCCTCGCCGCCAGATCCGAGGGCCATCCTGAGTCAGGAATGTTGCGGTATCGACTCGCCAGCGGACGCTGACAGATGTCTCGTTCGGCGACCAGCGCCGCCCAGACACAGCCACGTTCGCCCACACCACGTTCGTGGGCCAGCGACAGCATTCGGGCCAGGCGCGGGTGCGCGGGAATGTCGACCATCGCCTGTCCGATGGGGGTCAAACCGTCCTCAGCATCGAGAGCACCGAGCTGTCGGAGCAGCTCTCGTGCACGATCGAAGCGTTCGACAGGCGGAGGATCGAGCCACCGGAAAGAGGCCTGCTGCGAAGGATCGATGCCGAAGGCGGCCAGCAACAGCATCGCCTCAGCCAGATCCACACGCTCGATCTCAGGTGCGTCGTGCGGTGGTCTCGCATGGGCCTCGGATTCAGGCCATAAACGAAGGCAAGTGCCCGGTGCGGTCCGGCCCGCCCGTCCCGCGCGTTGCTGCGCTGAGGCGAGGGAAATGTTCTGGATCAGCAGGGCATTTACACCACGAGTCGGATCGTAACGGGCGACACGCGCCAGGCCCGAATCGATGACGCAGCCAATGTCGTCGATGGTAATGGACGTCTCGGCGACGTTCGTCGACACGATCACCTTCCGCCGCTCCCCGGGAGCAACGGCCAGATCCTGTTGATCGGGAGGTAATCCTCCGTAGAGCGGAAACACGTCGAATCCACCCTCTGATTGCTTTGCGGTGGACGCAAACGCCTCAAGGCAGCGACGGATTTCGAAACTACCCGGCATGAACACCAGGATGTGTCCAGGCTTGCCGGTTTGCAGCCATCGCCTCAGCGCATGCTCGGCACGAACCCACACTGGGGCTTCAGGCCGACCGGGGGCATAGTCGATATCAACGGGAAACGATCGCCCCTGCGCGTGGAGGGCGGCGCAGTCCAACCATTGGGAAAGGACCTCGGTATCGAGTGTGGCGGACATCACGACGAGACGCAGATCGGGACGTCCTGTGGCCTGCAGGTGTCGACAGAGCCCCAGCGACAGATCGGCGGCGATGGTGCGTTCGTGAAACTCGTCGATGACGACGGCGCCGATCCCCGACAATTGAGGGTTGCTGAGCAGGCGGCGAAGGAACAGGCCCTCTGTGAGAAAGAGAATCTTCGTGTCGGGTCCCTGCCGAGATTCGTGGCGCGTCTGATACCCAACGATCTGTCCCAGCTGTGTGCCCAGTTCCTGGGCCACGCGCGACGCAACAAGACGTGTGGCCAATCGGCGGGGTTGCAGGACGAGAATCTGTCCATCACCCGCGCAGCCTGCCTCTAGCAGAATCTGCGGTACCTGCGTCGTCTTGCCCGAGCCCGTGGGTGCGGACAACACGAGCCTGCCCACGTTGCCCAGTTCGGCGACGACCTTGTCGGCGACCTCGTAGATCGGCAGTGATCGATCTTGTGGTTGCATCACGGGACTTCTACCGTTGGCATGGACAACCCGACCAAATTCGAAGAGGATGAGGCTCTCCGGTCATGATCCATCGTGCGATGGCCTTTGGACCCTTGCTTGCAAGATGCCTGCCAAGTAGAATCCTTCCTCATGCACAATCAATGGAGATGACGATGAGCACGCCTGTAACCCCGGAAGTGATCGTAGAGAAACGTACCATCGTCGGCGAAGGCTCACTCTGGGATGCGGAACAGCAGGTTCTGTATTGGATCGACATCCTCAGTCACGAGCTCTATGTCTATGATCCGGCAACGGGGGACAACCGAACGATTCCTACGGCGCAGGCCGTGGGCACCGTCGTGAAACGCGCTTCAGGAGGTCTGGTTCTGGCGCTGCACAATGGGTTCGCCTTTCTCGATCTAGACACAGAAAGGATCACGCCCATCGCCGACCCCGAGCGTGACATCCCTGCCAATCGCTTCAATGATGGCAAATGTGATCCGGCGGGTCGTTTCTGGGCAGGAACCATGGAGTTCAATGGGGAGCCCGACGCGGGGGCTCTGTATTGTCTGGACGCAAAGGGCGAGGTGACGGAGAAACTCAGACCCGTGGCCATCTCCAACGGCATTGTATGGACGGCCGATGCCAAGACGATGTACTACATCTGCACCCGTGCCAACACGGTAAGAGCCTTCGACTATGACATCGACACCGGCGATATCAGCAATGAACGGGTCGTGGTGACCAACCAGGGCGAAGGGGGATTCGATGGGATGTCGATTGACGCGGAGGGGAAGCTGTGGGTCGCGGTCTTCGGTGGATGGGCCGTGCGTCGCTACGATCCGGATACGGGCAACTTGCTGCAAGAGGTGAAACTGCCTTTCGAGCGAGTCACATCCTGCGCTTTCGGTGGCAAGAATCTCGACGAGCTGTATGTCACTTCAGCCGTGGTGGGTCTCGACGATGCGGCGCTGGTCGACCAACCTCAGGCCGGAAGTCTGGTCAAGATTGATCCGGGTGTGCAGGGCGTGCCTGCCTTCAGCTACGCCGGTTAGCTTAAGCGCCACTTCAGGAGCCGGTGACAAATCGGTCCCGGACCTCGGCCAGAATCTCCAGGCAGTGTCTGGCTGCGGCTTCGTCGTGAATACGAACATTGACGATCAACTCGTCGGCTCGTGTTGCGTCCAGGAATCTCGCCAGTGACTCATAGACCGTGTTGGCAGACCCCACAAAGGAGCAGGCCAGTTTCTGCTCCACCGCCGATCTCTCCGGGCCGGACCAGTAGTCTTCGATATCGTCGATTGGGGCAGGGAGCGGGTCTCTGCAGCCGCGCAGCATGTCGACGGACTGCATCTGCATCGATGTGTAGAGGCGCCGCGCTTCGTCATTGGTGTCGGCGGCCACGATGTTGACCCCGATCATGGCGTAGGGGTGATCGAGCTGCTCCGAGGGTTCGAAGTCACTCCGATAGACCGTCAGGGCATCCATCAGGTCCGCCGGGGCAAAGTGAGCGGCAAAGGCGTAGGGCAGCCCGAGATGGGCGCTCAACTTGGCGCTGAACAGACTGGATCCGAGCAGCCAGATGGGAACCCGCAAGCCGGCGCCCGGGATGGCGCGTACGGGGTATTCTGACGCCTCTTGCTTGAAATACGCCTGCAATTCCAACACATCGCGAGGAAAATCGTGCTCGGCTCCAAATCGTTCGCGACGCAGGGCGCGGGCGGTCAACTGATCGGTGCCGGGCGCCCGACCCAACCCCAGGTCGATCCTTCCCGGGTAGAGGGTTTCCAGCGTACCGAATTGTTCGGCGATGACAAGGGGAGGGTGATTGGGGAGCATGATCCCCCCCGATCCCACGCGGATCGTCCGTGTCGCGCCGGCGACGTGACCGATCAGAACACTGGTGGCCGCACTGCCCACACCGGCCATGTTGTGGTGTTCGGCGAGCCAGTATCGGTGGTAGTCCAACGCTTCGGCGCACCGGGCCTGTTCGGCCATGACCGCATAGGCATGGGCCGCATCGGCGCCCTGTCGAATCGGTGCCAGGTCGAGGATGGAGAGACGCATCGCCCTATCCCCGCCAGGCGCTCAGCGCGAGGGTTACCCAGGCACCGATAAACGCGATGCCACCCAAGGGGGTGACGGCACCCAGCCAACGAGTTGAACTCAACACCAACACATAGAGTGACCCAGAGAACAGGAGGATGCCCACCAGCATCGCCCATCCCGCGATTCGGGGGCCCGCACTCTCCGGGATGAGATGAGCCACGCCGGCGATCACAAATAGACCCAAGGCGTGAATCAGATGATACAGCACGGCCGTCTGCCAGATCTGCAGGTCTGCCGCCTCCACGCGATCTCGTAGAGCGTGCGCACCAAAAGCCCCCAGCGCGACGGCGGCGGCCATGGCCAGCGCACCCAGGACCACGAACCATCGGGATGTCTCACTCACGTGGATCCTCCTGAACCATTGGTAATGGGGTCAGTGCGCGATGTCGCCGCATGAACTGCGGCAAGTGGCGGGTCTCGAATCGATCGCGGCTCCACCGTCGCCGGTTCAGTCGATGGTGCTGGGAGGGGATCAACACGTAGGTGACCGCATCGACTGCGGATGCTGGATCGGGGGGATCGCCCATCAGAACCTGCACGGTCGTGCGTTCATACCACGCGCCCTCGAAGGCATCCAGTCGGCTCATTGACTCGGCATCCACGTCTCTCCACAACACGCCTTCGGTAGCGCTGGATGAATTTGGCACAAGAGCCGGATAGGACTCGCCGCGCAGGCCGTATCGTACATATCCAGCAAGCAGACCGCTCTCGTACTCGAACAGTTTCCCCGCCACCACTTCCATCACCTGCGCAAAGGTGAGGGTGCCGTACGCAAAGACATTCATCGATGCGTCCGTCACCTCTACGATCCTGCCTTCTGAACATCGATAACCCTCGCCTCTCGACGGGAGCGGTCGGCGCAGAAACCCATCAGATGTCCCGTCACCGAATCCTCCAGGCTCGTGGTGGAGAGGGAGGCCGCTTCGCCGCGTACCACCTTAAGGAAGTCGTCCACCAGCCGCAGATCACCCCCGCCGTGGCCACCGAAGGCACCGGTCATATCGCCGCCGACCCGCACGTCGACGACTTGCTCACTGTATTCGTGTCCCGGTCGCGGGTCGATGTGGCGCACGATGAAGGTCGAGTCTTCCATGACGCCCTGAATCTCGCCTTCGGTGCCGATCAGGTGAAGCGAACGGGTCGGACGGGAAGAACCACCGATCATATTCAGCGTCGCCGTGCATCCATCGGCGAACTCGGCCACGACCGACTGATGATCGACGACATCGTTGTCGCACTTCCAAACGCAGCGACCGTACGGGTTGTCCGCCTTCAGCGATACCATCTTGTCCTCCAACGTCGGCGGCGGGTCCATGTTTTCGAAACGGTCCCAAACGTAGAACGACCAGCGTTCAGGATGGTCGATGTAGTGCTTCTTCGCAGAGTAGAGACAGTCCTTTTCGATGGGACAGTCGACCAGACACCGTGTTCCGGCATCCTTGGGCGCACGCTCTGGACGAAACTGGAGATTGCCACCAAAACTCGACACCTGGGTGACGGGTACTCCCGAATGCATCCAGGCGATCAGATCCAGGTCGTGACAGGACTTGGCCATCAACATCGTCGACTGACAATACGACTCCTGGCTCCATTTACCGCGAACGAATCCCACGGCCATGTGATGGTAGGAAACGTGTTCAACAGCCTGGATGTTGATCAGATCTCCGATGACGCCGTCGGCCACCTGCTGTCGAATGGCGGCGTAGAACGGAGCGTAGCGCAACACGTGGCAGATCGACACGTGGCGTTCGTGTTCGCGGGCGGCATTCACCAGGTCCCACATCTGTTGTTCGCTGGTGGCAAAGGGCTTTTCCAGCAGCATATGGTATCCTGCCGCCAACAGGGGCAGGGCCGTCGGGACGTGCTGGTGATCCATCGTCCCATTGATGACGACATCACCGATCTTGCCTGCCGCGGCCAGTTCATCGGCCGTTTCGAACAGGCGTTCTTCCTTGAGGTCATACTTCTTCTGCACCATCCGCCGGCGATCCTCCATCAGATCGGCCACACCGACAATGCGCAACTGCTCGGGATGGTGTTGTGCATAGGAGGCATACGTCATCGCGCGATGGCCTGCCCCGACGATGACGGCCTCCAAAGGTCCTGTTCCCATCACTACCCTTCCTCGTTCAGAAGTGTCGCTTACTCCAGGATTCGCCCATCGAGCTCAACCAGCCCCACGCCCGGAGGGATCGGCCCGTCCTCAGGAAACCGCTGCTGCTGATCGTGCACCGTCGATCTTCCATTGTAGGGCAGAAGTACTCGTTCGCCGAAACGACAGGGCATGGAAGTGGCCGTGATCATCCCCGAGTCGAAGCGACCTCTTTTCCCCAAAGGCAGAAGCGGTCGGCGCCCATCGGCCCGTTCCCACGACCAGCCATCACGACTCGTGACGCGTTGCACATCCATCGTCTGGTCGAGGGTGTGATGACACAGCAGCAGTCCCCCATACCCCGAGCGGGTGGGGTAGGGCGACATCCAGTAGTGCTGCAGGTCTGACGGATCGTCGGTGTCGGGCTCCAGAATCGTGATCGGCCCCGTCCAGCGATCGTCAAAGGCCCCGGCGTTGAACCATAGTGAGATGCGCCGATGCAGGCCCACCAGGTTGTCCCGTTCGCTCGGCAGAGACGGATTGTATTTCCAGGTCTGTTGATAGAGCAACCAGCGGCCATCCCGGGGCGAAGGCGGCCCCTGCATCACGCCGATGATGGACATGGCGTCGTTGGCGCCGGTGATGATCGGTCGCTGATGAAGGTGAGACCATCGCAGACCATCCTCACTCACAGCCATGCAGATCCCAGCCGGTGTTTTAGCGATCGGGCGTTCCCACAGGACCATCTTCCACTGCCACGCCGGGTTGGTTTCCTCGGGTTCATACAGGATGCGCGTCGGCATAAAGACGCCCCAGCCTGTTTCGTGTCCGGAACTGGTCATGACGATGTTGGTGCCATTGCCCATATCGGGTTTCACCCAACAGCGCCCGTCGCCGGATTCGGCGATGCACAAGACATTGTCGAGGGGGTGTTCACGGTGCAGGGCCAAGTAGTAGAGGCGTAGTCGTTGCGAGCCGGGATCTACATGAAGAGAGACTGCGCTGAGCATCCCACCCTCTTCCCACGCCTTGTTTGGCTGCAAGATCGGGGTCTGGCTACGCCAGGTGACCCACTCAGTCATCGTGGTTGCTGTTCGGCGGTCGAATCCACCGGGTGCAGATGACGGTCGGCGGCATCCAGCCATTGCTGCCAGTCCCAGTCGGTGACATCGTGCTTACCGATGCGCAGATGGTAGGCGATTCGATTTTCGTAGTGAGCCGTCCCGCCTTGGGGCATCTCGGCCAGTCCCAGAGGCGAGTGCCCGTGCAGCGCATACACCGGACCCGCATGGACGGCGGCCAGATACTCCCCGCGAGGATCAGCCCAACCATCGTCGGTGGCGCTGGCCACGTAGACGGGACGCGGCGCGACCAAACCGATCAGTTGATGCTGATCTACCGGGCACGATGGTTCCGCCTCGTTGTAGGCTCGAAAGTTGTCGCAGAACCAATGAGGGAAGGCGCCATTGATGCGGGCGATGGTCTCGCCGAAGCGGCGCCGCGACAGAGCCGCACCCCCACACCCCGAATCATTGGAGATGACCATGGCAAACCGTTCATCCAACGCCCCTGCCCACAGGGCGGTCTTGCCCAGCCGTGAATGACCCATCACCGCGACACGGCGATGATCGATCTGGGCGTCAGTCTCCAGATGGTCGAGAATACGACGAAGCCCCCAGGCCCATGCTCCGATGGTGCCCCACTCATCCGGGGCTGGCTGGGTCTGGCCGGGCCGATAGAACAGAGGGTGGACCCCGTTGGCGTAGCCATCGTCATAGTCAGGATCAAAATCGCCACAGTAGGCCGTGACGAGGGCGTATCCCCGATCGATGATCCGCTCGATCGACCAGCGTGAAGCGTTCACGCCACGTGAGGCTTCGGTGGCGCGGTGGTCGACGATCTGAGCCTGCTTATCGGGCCGCATCCACGCCGAATTGAGCTGAACCGCCGGGTCGTGGGTGACGGCATGATTCCCGAAGAAGCTCAATCCCATGACGGCCGGTACTGCATGCGACGAGGCAGTGGGTACATACATCAGCAGATCTGCATGGCTATGAGCTCCGCTGCCATGGAAGTGCAACCGGATCTGTCGGCGTAGGGCACGTCCATCGAGAGCGAGCCCCTCTTCCAGTACCTGCACCGTCGTCTGACTCGCAGGGCCAGGCATGCACCCATAGACATTCTGCTCGAAGAGGCGCAAGATTTCTGGGCGTAGGCCATGACGCCAGGCTCCGACATCGTCGACCGCTGAACCGGCTTCATCGACCAGTGCGTCTGGGAGGCTGTACTCAGGGACGAGGGTTTCGTCGTAGTTGGCGTGCGAAGGACTGGCGTTTGAAGGCAAAGTGAGCCACCATTTCGGTCACAAGGGCTACAGCAAGTAGACGTCGGTGGCGAAGATAACCCGATGGATCGTTGGGGTCACTGGCATCGTCATATCACCACCGACCTCGTTCAAACCACAAGGAGAGTCACCATGCCGTATGTAAACGTGAGGATTCTGAAGGGCCGCTCAAGAGAGCAGAAGGCGCAACTCGTCGACGTGATCACAACAGCGTTGGCCGATATCTGCAACGCGCCGGTTGCAGGGACTCATGTTGTGATCGACGAGGTGGATCGAGAGAACTGGGCCGTGGCGGGGCAGCTGGTGGCCGACCGAGACGGCTGAGGTGGGAAGTTCAGTCTACCGAACGTCGACGGTCTGCAACAGGTGGAGACGGCAACGGCGGCCCTTTTCTGGCATGGCCGTGACATACTGACTTGAAACCAGCCGGCGCAGCGCAGCTTGCACAGGACCGAGTCCTTCACCACCCTCTTTGGAACGCACGCCACTGGCCGCGGCAAGTTCTGCCATGGGTAGCACCAGTTCCTCGGTGCCCTCTTCCTGTGCAAGCCTGCATAGGAAGATCCACAGCCGGAATGCAGCCGGGCCCAGTTTCTGCAGATGTTCGTCAGCAGAGATCATGGAGGCGGTTTCTTGCACCGATGAAGAGGATGGGCCCACGCACGACGCCCGGGAGTGCCCCATCTCGGCAGATCCCGCCTGGGCACGTCTCCTTAATGTCGCCCGCAAACACGATTCAGGCGAATCCGAGTTTCGATGCAAGGCTCCGCCATCGAGCTGCAGGGGCGCTAGGCTAGCGCATGGAGTGGACCTATACCAGCCATTGTTCGCGCTACTTCGGCCGCACTTGCCGCCGCATTTGCAGCAGACGCCAGGTTAGGGCAGATTCTCACAGTAGTGCAGGACACGGCCCAGGACAGCGTGATCCAAACCTGATCCCAGACTGAAATTCGACATATGACAACGACCGAGCCGTCGACGCTGACGGGAAGCCGTACCACGCCGACCTACGAATGTCGGCGCGTCACAGAATCACCCACGCCTGACGCACGCCTCGATCAGGCTCCCTGGCGAGACGCGGAGTGGATTGATCAATTCCAACTGATCGACGTGGCCGAATATCTGCCGGAAGAGCGTTATCTACAGGCGGCGCTTCTGTGGGACGGCGTTGGTCTCTATGTGGGCTATCGCTCTGCTCCGTCTCTGGTCCCGGTGACCAAGACCCAGAGAGATGGCGATCTGTGGACCGAATCTGCCGTGGAATTGTTCCTGGCTGCTGGTGCTGGATACTACGAAATCCAGATCAATCCCCTCGGCGCTGTCCTCGACCTGCACTTCCCCGACGAGGACGCAGATGACTGGGAACGCTATCGTGCCTGGGATGCGGGAGGGATGACGTGGGCGGTTCGCAGCACAGGCCGTCCCGGAAAGGGTGTAGCCGGCTGGGAAGCCGAGTTGAGTCTGCCGTGGTCTGCGATTCCGCAGATCACACACGAAACGACCGACGCTGGCAATGTCATCTGGGCTCAGCTGAGCCGCTCTTCACGTCGCCCGGATGGCACATATGAACTGCCCGCCTGGGGACCGGCGAACAAACGCTTTTGCGACCATGCCGGCATGGGTCGCCTCCTGCTGGCTCAGTAGCAAGCGATCAGCGGGTAGGCGGCACAGCGACTCCAGCGCCCGCCTCGTGCTGCTTGGTCGCGGCCGCCATCTGCTCCTGTCGCCAGTCCGCGAAGGCGGCAGTGTCGGCTGTATCGTGGAGGGTGGCCCTCTTTCGATAGGGGACGTAGTTGCCAATGTGCCAGAGGCTGTTTCGATACAGGCAATAGTCACCGGCGCCCAGGACCAACTGCTGGGCCCCCGGCATGCTCGTCACGTATTCCCAGCAGGTCCGCTCGGCCTGGGCAGCCTCCATCTGGGCTGTGTCCGGTCCCGCGATGGGACGCTCGGGAAACCGCTCGATCTCCTTCGGCAGGTCGTGGCGTTGGTGTGAACCAGGCACGACCCACGTGGATCCATCCTCATACAGCGCGCAATTGACCTGGTTGAACAGTTCGGGCTGGCGAAAATCTGCCTCCCAGCGATGCAGATCCAGACCCGCCATGTTGTCGCGCCAGTCGCGGTGCCACGGCGTGCACCAGGGCGCATCGGCAGGCTCCAGCAGGATTCCGAGAACGTCCAGATTGCTGTGTCGATATCCGTCACCCAGAGTCTGGTGCACGGCGTCCGCGAGGGCCGGCAACTGGCTGTAGTCACGGAACGGTTGCTGATCAAGTTGCTCGTAGGCGCCCACCGGCTGCAGTCGCTGCACCTGACCGCCCCTGGCCTCGCGGGCCACCTCCCGCGCCCTATCGGTGGAACGTCGAAGATCGGCGACCAGCGATGCGGGCAGAATTCCACGAAAAACCGTGTATCCAAGCCGATGATACTCTTCGATGTGCTGCTCGCTGAATGCGAAGGGCATGTGTGGGTTCCTTACCCTTGTGTCTGACTGCGAACCCAGGCGACGACGAGAGCGACCATCTGTGCCGGATCATCGCTGAACACATGATCGGCGCCCTCCAACCGGATCGTCTCGACATGGCTACCGGCGCGTTGACGAATGTCGTCGGCGTCCTGGGGCGGGACCACGTCATCCTCCGTGCCGTGCACCAACAGCCACGGTACAGAGATCTTGCTGCCCAGATCAGCGACCGAGTCGATCCGATTCATGTTATCCATGTAGGTCTGTGACAACGGGCAGGAGGGTTCCTCCCACATACACCCCGCATCGGGTGTCACATCGGAAAACTCCCTGGCGGCAAAGGCACGGGTGTGGACCATCCCTGCAAGAGAGACCAGCCAGCGGATACGTGAATCCTGGCTGGCACGGATGACGCCGACAGCACCTCCCATGCTGTGACCGATAAAGCAGACGGACCGGTCTTCGACGGCGTCGAGCATGGCACCCAGATCGTCGACCTCCTTGGAGATCGTGGAATCTTCGAACCGACCCTCTGACTCGCCGTTGCCCGAGAACGACAAGCGGAGGGTGTCAACGCCGGCTGCAGCTAATCCTTCAGCCAAGGCGACGACGAAGGGTCGATCTTTGTTGCCGGTGACACCATGGCCGATGATCACGAGCGGGCCGGTCTCCTGCGAGTCGCCAGACTCGGGACCTGCTTCATGGTAGGTGTAGTCGAGTCGCTCGCCCTGCGCGTTGCGTACTTCGCCCTGCATGTTGGATCTCCCTCAGCGTTCGGTTATGGTCAGCTCTTAGCCGCTGTGCAGGACGATGTTTCGATCATCGCCACTCAGAGGCAGTGATACCCAGGCTGCATGGGACTGATGAGAGGCATGAAAGGCGAGGATCGCCTCCAGCGTACGCACGGCCTCGGTCGGATCGTAGGGGAACGTGGTGGTGCCATCGAGGGCGTCCACGATATCGCCGACGGCCCGGTCCATACTCGATGACCCAGCCGTTTCGGCTTCTGCCAACCAGATGTCCGGGTCTTTCCCGTTCACATGTACATGTACTTCACGGCCCTGACATTCCGCCCACCCCTCGGTACCGTGGAAGCGGAGTCGGGGGGGTGCCGATCCGTAGTCAGCGGCGTCGACGACGCACATCAAATCTCCGCCCGGACCCTCACCTGTTGCCGACAAGTCGCGACCGAGTCGCAGCACGCCCCAGCCACCTGGATCACGGAAGTTGTCTCCGCGGCAATCGGGTTTGGAGGAGTCGTCGAGCGTGCCGGATACGGCGGTGATGGGCAATCCCGTCACCATCTGTATCGCATCGAACATGTGGGTGCCCACGTTGCCCAGCCGACCCGATGTCCACTGCGCCGACGCGGAGGTCAACGTGCCAAGGCCTCCTGCTGCGATCAGGTCGCGAAGTCGACGGGTGTTTGGATGAAAGCGCAGATTGTGGTTGATCACCAGAAATGCCCCCGCCTCCTCACACGCCGACTGCATGGCCTGAGCCTCATCGATGGTCGGCGCCACCGGCTTCTCGCAGTACACGGCGCGCGCACCGGCCGCCACGCAGGCTTGGGTGATCTCGGCGTGGACGGGTGTGTAGGTCGCGATGCCGACGATGTCGACGGGCCCCGCCTTGGCGAGCATCTGCTGCCAGTCCGCATAGACAGGGACACCAAAACGAGCAGAAAAGCGATCTCGTCGGCCTTCGTCCCGGCTGCTGCCGGCAACCAGGTCGACGCGTGGATGATTCAGCATCGACATAACGTGTGTACCGTCGAGATCCTCGACGCGCTGGCCAAGGGCATCGCCGGACACCTGGTCCGCACCGCCGATGAAACCAAGACCGATCACTGCGGCTGTGTATCTGTTCTGTGTCATGAGATCCTAGAGTCGTAGGCGTGGAATGGGTGTGTCAAACGCTTACATCCGCGGTTGAATGTTTGCCAGCGAACCAAATCTGCGCAGCTGGCCGGAGGCCACCGTCGTCACCAACACGACGAGGATCGTACCCACGCCCCCGGAAACGACAGAGACCACTGGTCCGAACCAATGCGCGACAAGACCTGACTCGAAACCGCCCAATTCGTTCGAAGTAGAAACAAACACACCATTGACCGCTGAGACACGTCCTCTCATCGCATCGGGCGTGATCAACTGCACCATCGTGTGTCGAACGACCATGCTCACCTGGTCGAAGGCGCCAGTAAGAAAGAGCATCACCAGCGACAGTGGCAGGTTCGTCGAGAAACCGAAGATGATCGTGGCGACACCAAAACCGCCAACGCAGCCCAGAAGAGCACGCCCCGCGCGTGGCAACGGAGGAAGATGGGTCATGACCAGAGCCGTGAGCAAGGCACCCACGGCCGGTGCCGCGTGGAGCCATCCCAGCCCCGTGGCGCCGACACGCAGAATCTCTTCTGCAAAGATGGGCAGCAGAAAAACCGCACCGCCGAGAAGCACGGCGAACATGTCAAGCGAGAGAATGGCCAGCAACACACGTGTGTGCCACACGTAGCGCACACCGTCAAAGAGTGTGCTCAGCGGCGTGTTGCTGGAGACGTCTTCGCCGGTGCTTGTCTCCGGAACACCGCACCCGGCAGGCAAGCGCAACACGACCAGCGCAAACAGCGCCGAGCTGATGGCGGCAATGACATATGCTGCGGGGATGCTCCAGGCAACGACGAACCCGCCGACGCCGGGACCGATCACGGCGGCCAACTGGAAGAGGGTGAAGTTCCATGTGACGGCACGCGGAAACAGACGCCGCGGGACGATCCGTGGAAGGATCGCTGTGCGTGCCGGGCGCCCCATGGTGCCGGCGATGGCATCGATGAACAACAGCAGATAGAGTGTGGCAATGGGTGCCTCGGCCCATGATTGCAGAGCCAGGCCGAAGGAGGTCAGCGTCATCCCCGCCAGGCTGAACAGAATAATGCGTTGTCGATCATATCGGTCGGCGAGCCATCCCGCCGGAAGGGCCAGCAGGATGGCGGGTATCACCTGAATGAGCCCAACCAATCCCAAGGCCAGCGGCTCTCCCGTCCGCTGATACACATCCCACCCCATGGCCACCGACTGCAACCGTGTGCCCATGCGGGTCGCCAGCGAGCCAAAGGTGTAGTCACGATAGCTGACGATGCCGAAGACGGCGTAGGGCCCATCCCGGGCCGGCTCCTGGCCGTGGTCGCCGTCGGGCTCCTCGTCAGCGTTTTCCCCGGCGCTTTCTTCGTTGGAGGGGGTCGTCGGCATCAGACGAGGGTTTTCGTGAACTCGTAGGTCCAGTCTACGACACGGTAGCCATGGTTGCTGTAGAAGAGAAAGGCGCGGTCGTTGTCGTAGGCGGTGCTGATGGCGCTGTGCTGACACCCGCGGTCACGCGCTTCGAGCAACCCTCGCAACAATAGGTGAAGACCCAGTCTCTTCCCCTGGAAGTCGACCGTCANATCGAGCAGATCGCAGAAGGCCATGTCGAACCAATCCAGGAACACCTCACCGCCTGATTTCTCATAGCCTTGNACTCGCAACAGGGCCTGAATGGTTTTGGACCTCATCTCTGGCGCGCCGTGACGTGCGCTGAATCATCTCTCCCGCCGNCGCCACGGNGTCCTCGAAATCGGCGTCTCCTGCCACGAGCATCACGTCGCCGAGCCGCAGGGGGGAGACCAGTTTCTGGGTGCGTGCACCCCAGGCCATCCACGAGAACGAGCCGTCGTCATCCTTGTCTGCCACGACTACGTCGAAGGCGAAGCCCATGCCCCTGAAGCGTCTTGTCTTTGCCGAGACGAGAAACGTCCACCGCCCACTCATACACCCGACCATGAGGACGTTCGCGGGCGATCACCTTGTAGGCGTCACCCACACCATCTGGACGGTAGTTCAGATTGCGTCCCCAGAGGGCCAGCTGCGCCACGCCACCCCCCAGATTTCCGTGTNCGACAACATCACACCCGTCGGCGTTGTTCCACCAGGCATCCGGGCTTTCTAAAAGGATGGATTCATCTTCAACCTCGACCGCCACATACAGCAGATTCGCTTCCACTGAATAGGCGACGCGAAAGTCGGCGGTGAAGTCCTGCGGATTCTCAGGGGGGGTGCCCGATTTAGCCATGGTCACCGAATACCGCGGCATATCCTGCGGCCAATCCGACAGGTCGCCATCCACGACGATATCCTCAGCGGGTAGCCCGAGCGCCAGCCGTCCATTGTGGGCATGCACTGTGGTCGCCACGAGCAAAAGCGACAACAGGATGAAGAGAATTCGAGAGAATCCCAAGTGGATCAATGTCTGTCTTATCGTGTGGTGCATCGGAGCGCGTGCAATGCATTGAAGTGGGNGGGAGACGCCGGGGTCCACCAACGATGAGGGAACAGGNTGGGGGACGGTGATCGCAAGACCCGTANCCATCGTGCCACCACTGCGGTTGGATGACTCCAACTTACACAAAAACAGAAGATTGCGTCACTTGTGCGGGTCTGAGCCCGACAAACCAAGCCCTGACACCGACAACAAAATGGACGGAGTATTCACTGGTTCCTTTCTAAGGACCTGTTGCCGAATACTTTGCGCTTCTTGTCAACGATCTGGGCACTGACAGGGANGTTGTCAGTGCTTNGGCGNGGGGACNGGTCGCTGGCCGGAGAGGATCCCATNGAGCTGACCTGCTGCCTCCAGTCTTGCCAAGTGCTCTTCGGTTCCCAAGTAGACGCCGTCNACGAAGATCTGCGGAACCGTCGTGTCCCCACCACTTCGTTCGACCATTTCCCGAAAGGCACGTGTCGGGAGCTTGACCCCGAGATACATTCGAATCGGAATCTTGTGCACCTCGACTCCCTTGCGTCGCAAGAGCCAACGCGCTTGCCAGCAGAAGGGGCACAGGGGGCTGGAATAGATCTCGATTCGTGGCATGGGCGCCAAACCCTTAGTTACTCGATTCCTTGAGAGCACTTCATGAACGAACGCAACTCCATACGCATTGCCGCCATCATCGGCTCAGTCCGCCCTGACAACTATACGGCGAAGGCCGTTGCCCTTGTGGAGGATGAGTTCGCCTGTCGGCACCCGAGGTCACTTTCGATGTCGTGGATCCTCGCCATCTGAATCTGCCCGGGCCCGGGTCGGAGACAGACGACGCCAAGTCGATGCAGGAGATTGTGGGTGCTGCAACGGGGGTCATCCTCTCCACCCCTGAATATCACGGAAGCTACAGCAGTGCCATCAAGCTCGTGATTGAGAACATGAGTTTCCCGTCAGGCTTGGGGTAAGCCGGTGGCGATGCTTGGGGTGGTGGCCGGGCGCATTGGTGCCATCAAGGCCCTCGAGCATCTCAGTTCTGTCGTTACTCACGTGGGTGGTCATGTTCTGCCCGGTTTCGTTTCTGTGGTGGGGTGTCCAGGATGTGTTCGATGAAGCCGGCAACTGTACGGATGCGTCCACAGATGAACGCATCCGGGCGCTGGCAGGCAATCTGATGGAGTACATGCACAAGTATCTGTGCCCTCGACAGTGCATGGAAGCGGTCTCGCGAGAAGTGTGATTTGGCGATTTCCGCCAACCCAACGTGTCATTTCGCCCACATTTGATCAAAAAGGTGGAATCGGAGATCGGCAGATTGTCTGAGATTGTCGGACAAGTTGGTGATGTAGGAAAAAAGTGTTGGTCTGCCTCAGATTTCCTACAGTCGTCCTGCAATGTTTTCATCTACTGCCATGCTGGCAGGCGGAGAAAAGCAAGAAGCCTATAAGGTGTGGTTATTGCGGTAGTTGTGAGAGGCCCCAGGCGTGCCATCCCGGCCTGATGGTCGTCTCAGGCGTTTGTTCTCCCGAATGTTGCGAGAATCTGTTGCCATGGCGAGTGACGGTTAGCACATCGTGTCACGGGCGATTTGTCGAACAACACACTGAAGGCCATAGACTTAGCCCCATCTTCGGCCAAGAACGGCTCTATTGGCGCGGGATTTGCGTGTGTTTTGATGCAATCACACCGGCAAGGATGCCGAACACGGAGGTGATGTGATGCCCCACTATCGTTATTACGAAGCACAAGGCAGCGAAGACGAGATCACCGTCATCGAAGACAAGTCGATGTTCGTCAAGGACCAGAATGGCAACTGGGCCCCTGGTTTCGAGTTCATCGATACGCAGACGGTGAAAGCGCACCCTTCCATCATTGACGCCCTGCTCGAAGATTCCGAGCGGCTCTGGTCGATGGACGAAGTCCTGGCTGAGATCGCCGACGTTGCCTGAGTAGTCCCTCTCCCTGCGCACCGGATGGTTCAGGTGCGTTTCGGTGTGCCATGGCTGGTCTGTTGGCCATTCGTCCACCGCCGGGCCCCTGTGCCCTGCTTCTTCCCTGAAAAACGACCGCCGACTGCGGTGGCATCTTCATTTGTCTGTTTGGGGATCAATCGACCTGTGCTCGAACAAAGTCTCCAGCGAGACCGGCGATCTCGAAATGGGTCACCGCCTCGCCGTCGCGCGTCGTCAGACCGCGAGCATGATCAAACAAGATCCGCAGGCTCTGGCCCTCTCGTGTCAGACGGACAAATCTGGGTCCCTGGTCCTGAATACTCCGCATACGATAGGTCCGATTCAGGGCAAGATTGGCAAGTCTCACACCCACCGTGCGTTTGTCACGGGGATGGATGTCGGCCACGTCGCCCACATCATTGATCGCCACGTTCGCCAGCCGGGTCGGCACCCTGTTCTGAGCTTCCCACAACACGGGTAAGTGACTCGGGTTGCCATAGCGGAAAGGGGCCAGCTGTACGAAGTAGAAGGGCAATGCGCCCTGACTATCAGGTCCTTGCCCGCCCAGGCCGCCGGGATGTTCAGATGACGACGAAACCATACCAGACCATCGAAATCGGCCAGCCCCCCATCTTCCCACATGTTGGGGATCGCCATGGTCTGCCATTGGCGATCGTCCAGGCCCGGGTCCGCCAGCTCACCTGATAAATCTGCTTCAGCCGCGTGTAGTGCCTCGCCTCAGCATTGCGCTGTTGGGCCATGACCAGATCCGGCGCGATCTGGTCTCGCCGTGCCACCGCGCTGGTCACCACCTGTGTAGCTGAGGAATCGAGTCGCCCGATCAGCCAGTCGATGTGCGCTGCGTCGGTCCACGGTTCGATCCGTGTGCCACCCCAGTTGCTGCTGATGAGTCCGACGGGCACGTTCGGTTCTCGGTGCAAGCGGCGCCCAAAGTGAGTACGCCACGGCCGAAAAGGGGCGGGCCGTTTCCGGAGTGCAGATCTGCCAGGACGCATCGATGGTCGTCCTCGGCGAAAAGGCGGTTGTACGGGGAACGGTCAGCAGCCGAATCTGTGAGTGCTGTGCAGCGTCGATGGTGGCTTCGGCATCGTGAGTCTGCGCCATCGGCCACTGCATATTCGACTGACCCGATGCGATCCAGACTTCGCCGATCAGTACATCCTCCAGCGCCACGCGCTCGTTGTCCGTCTCCACGATGAGGTGATAGCGTCCTCCCGCTTCTCGTGCTGACAACTCGACTGCCAACGGCCGTCTGCGCCAACGGTCGTTGTCGCTGCCCCGTCATTTGCGAGACCCACCAAGACCTGCTGGCCCGGCTCGGCCGATCCCCCAACGCGAATCGGCGTCTGGCGCTGCAGGACCATGTGATCGGTGAAAACGTCTGCCACCTGCAACGGTGAAGCGGCGCCGGGAAGCATGCCGGCCATGATGACGAAGACGACCACAAAAAGGCGTTGGATTTGCATCGTGGAGTTCTCCTTAGAACTGGGGGCCGACGGGTGCCACGCGAAGAATCGGGTACTCAGAGTTGAGCAGGGACGCATCACCACTGTCGCGACAGCGCGCCCACATCTGACGGCAGAGGCGTTCAAGGTGTTCTCGACAGTCGTCGTCATGTACGCGATTGTGAGTCTCGTCTGGATCGGTCTTCAGATGGTACAACTCGTCTTCATCAAACCCGTTGAAGACATATTTCCAATCTCCGTCCCACACGACTCGCTGGGTGAGCAGCATGCGACCACCAAAATACTCCGCATACCCCTGCTGCCAGTCGGCCGTTTGCTGCGGTTGATGCAGCAACTCATCAAAGGACCGGCTGTCACCGCCGGTATCCATCGATTCACAGCCGGTCAGCTTCAGCAACGTCGGTCCCAGGTCGTGCAGACCGACGCGGCCGTCACACACCTGACCTTGACCTACACCAGGTCCTGCGAGGGTCATGGGAATCCGATAGACCTCTTCGGCAGCGGTGAAGTTCTTGCAGTACAGACCGTGTGCACCCAGTAGTTCACCGTGGTCGGAGGTGAGAACGACGAGGGTGTCATCGAGTTGCCCAGCAGACTCCAGCCGACTCAACAGAGCGCCAAACAGATGGTCGATTTCTGTGATGGAGGCGTAGTAACAGGCGGCAGCTTCGCGATGCTGACGCGGCGTCATGTGGGCCCAGACCTTGGCCGCCTTGCGATAGATACCCGGTCGATTCACCAGATCGTCATCGACGGATTCCGGGAGAGGGATCGAGTCGATGTCATAAGCGGACAACGCTTCAGACCCGCAGACGAAAGGATCGTGAGGTTCCTGCAGACTCAGCACACAACACCATGGATTGTCTCTACTGCTCGCATCGTCCAGAAACTCCTCGGCAAGTCGAACGCGTGCCCCGACCCGTCTGTCTTCGGGTGGAGTATCGACGGCGCCATAGAATCGACTCGATCCATACCCGGGGGGCTGGTCGAGGCTCCACTCCAACGACCACGGCGCATCCCCAACGACGTGTGCGTCGTTTGCCTGCAGAGCAGGCGATCCCTCGCACGCGAAGTCCTGCCAGCCGAAGGTGTTCAACTGTCGAGAGCGCTCCACATGCCATTTGCCGAAGTAGCCGGTTCGATAACCGGCCGTCTCCAGACCCTGGGCCCAGTGGGGCAGATCGGTGCGCAGGCAGCACTGGTCGTCATCGACGGTGTGGATGACACTGAGAACACCGTGGGCATGGGGCAGTCGGCCCGTCATCAGACTCGCCCGAGCGGGGGAACAAATCGCGTTGGGTGTGTAGGCCCGCGTGAAACGAGTGCCACGAGCCGCGAGTCGATCCATGTGGGGTGTGTGGCAGACATGGCCGTCGTCAAAGACGTCGCCCCGCAACTGATCACACATCAGAATCAGTATGTTCATCACCAGGTCTTCCGATACGTCTTCATATAGTCTCCCGGGTGGTCATTGGGATCCATGCGTGGGACCTGATTCTCACACGAAGGACATGTCAGACCATCGCGCAGGACGACGGCGCCACACGTTGGGCAGGCTCTTACCATTCGATAGGACAACAACACACCGATGGGGCCCAAGAGCTCCCATGACGGCGCGCCACATGCAGGGTCCACAGTGCGGCGAGGACCCACAGGATTGCTAGAACTGCCGAACCCAACAGGAGCCACCTGACCAGATCGTCGTCCATCGGCGTCATGTCCAAGTGGTCACAGGTGCAGGATCATGTCGTGGTTGTCGACGCCACCGGCGAAGAATCCACGTATGCGCTCAAAGCCGAACTTCTCGTAGAAGTGACGCGCTCGCGGGTTGTCGTCGCGCACCCCACCCATCAAGATGATCTGCTGACGACCCACACGTCGCGCGGCATCGGTGACGACGGGGAACATGGCACTGCCCAATCCGTTTTCCTGCCATCGATCGGCCACCACGGGGGCGAAGGTGGCCGTGATCGTGTCATCCAAGGGGTGATCCACTTCTCGATATCGACCCGCGTCGCCGGGACGTACACCCAGTTCGAGAATCATATATCCCGCGACCTGCTCAGGGGTCTCGCTGGCAGGTCCCAGGGCGATGAATCGTAAACTCGTGGCATAGTCGATCTGTTCACACAGAACCTGCGCATGTTCACAGTTCAGGGGATGGGGGCCATAGACACGACGCGACGCATCAGCGAGCGAATCGAAGAAGACGCCGAGGGCTGTGGCGTCCGTATTCCGCAAGGGTCGCACGAGGAAAACGTGGCCCTCCCTGTCGGACACCTCCGACGCAAGCGGTGATGGATCGGCGGCAATCTGTGTTGGGGTCAGCGACATGGCATCCACTCCGTACTCACGAGCCGGGCCCATCCCAGGAGGCGGTACCGATGGCGAAGTACTTGTGCTGAAATGGTGGAGCCGGGCGCGACGCATACCACATTCGCCAGCGGCCATCGTGCAACTGCTGAATCGATTGACTCGTCGTATAGTGAGACTCCCAGGCGCGTGCTGCATCTGGACCGAACACGGGGTTGTGGTCGCTCTTCTGCCAGCGGATGCCGTCTTCTGACACCGCCACGCCCAGAGCCGTCTTGTGTGGATCGGCACTCTGATAGCTGCCATACCACATCACGAACAGCTTCGGCTCTGGCTGCAGCACATACGGGTAGAACAGACGACCCCATTCCCAACTCTGATCCAGCTCAAGCACGGGTGCCTCGGTTACCGACCAGTGGTGGCCGTCTTCACTGCGGGCATGGCGGATACACCAGGGCTCGTCGGAGACATCGGTGTACCACAATCGATATTCACCCGCGACCTTGAGTACGGAGGGGGCGTAGGCGTTCTCCAGTTGCACATCGGAAGGTGAATCCCAACAGAACCCATCGTCACTGGTCGTGTCGTGAAGAGTGTGGCGCCCCGTGCCCGTGGGGAAGTCGGTCGACGAATACCAGAGTCGCAGTCGGCCGTTTTCCCGCACGATCTGGCCAGTACCCTGGCGCAACAGCGCAGGCGTCAGAATCGAATCGTTGCTGTGGTCGACCTCGAAGACTGGCCCCTCAGGATTCTTGCGGAAATGCACGCCGTCGGTCCCTGAGGCATGTCCCAGTTGGAAGACACGACCACCCACATCGCCGGAGGACCCGGAGTAATAGAGCCGGAATTGGTCATCTTCCCACAGGGCGCAGGGCGCGAACAGGTGCATGTCATCAAAGGCACCCTCCTCGCCAAGGCCGATGACCGGATCTGCCTTTCCATCCCTCTTCCACCGTTGAGGCTCGAGCCAGGCCGCCTGCAGATCTCCCACCTAGCTCCCTAACGCGGCCGGGTAATCGAAGTGCCACCGCCCCTGACCAAAGTCCGCGTCGTCCCACAAGGGCGTGTTCCCGATACTTCGGTCGCTGCCGGCAGCGGCAATCGACACCAGCAATTGGCGCGTGAGTTCCCCATCGAGACGAGCGGCAATGCCACGGGTCTCATCGGACTCATGTTGTCGATCGTTCTGTTCGTGGGGGTCCTCATCTACGTTGAACAAGTGACTTTTTCCGGTGCTCGAGTTCTTCACCCACTTCCAGTGTCCGTCCGTGTTCATCATCGCACCACCGACAAATCCAAAGACGCGCTCGCGTGGGGCATCGGGTAGGCCCAATTCGGGCAACGTGCACGAATCGTAATAGTCAGGACGATCCACGCCGGCCAGACCCAACAGGGTGGCCGTCACGTCGGCCAGGGACACGACATCCTCACAGATGACAGACTGTCGCCTTGCCGGCTGTCGCACAATCAGCGGTACGTGACAGCTACCCTCATAGAAATTCATCTTGCCAATCAGATCGTGGTCTCCAAGCATGTCTCCATGGTCGGAACCGAAAATCACGACCGTGTCTTCGAGTTGCCCCGTCTCTTCGAGGGCTACCACGATCCGCCCCACCTCGTCGTCGATCTGTTTGACCAGTGCCGCGTAGTGCTGTCGGACCTTCTGCTTGTGGACATCAGTGAAGACGGAGTAGTCAACACCATTCCAGTCGCCGCGGTTTCCCCGGATGTTTGCCTCGCGCAGGGGGCCATCGTGATCCTCCACAAAGGCGGATGCTGTGGGGATCTTGCCTACATCAATCTGGTCCAGTGCCTCGGCGCACGGATCGTATGGACAGTGAGGACCGGGAAAACCGACCATGGCGGCGAAGGGGCGATCGTCATCGTATTCCTCGATGAAGCGCACGGCCTCTGAGCCCACATACCCATCCCACGAATCTTCCAAATCGTAGGGACAGATGATGGCACCACGATTCTCTTGGTATCCCTCGTGATCGCGTCCGTGCAATTTGCGCAGGCCTTTTGCCGATAGGTGCCGGAAATAGTCGTCCTCGATGGTCAACCAACGCTTGTCTTCACAGATGACACGATGCTCGAACCCAAGCGAAGCATCCCACGGATAGAAGTGCATCTTGCCGATGGAAGCGGTCAGGTATCCGTTATCGGAGAGGATCTGTGCCCAGGTCTGAATCCCACATTCGTTCAGGTCGGGTCGCAGGAAATGGGAATTGTCCAGCACGCCGTTCTTGATCGCATCGCGTCCGCTCAGCAACAGACATCGCGCAGGAACACATACAGGGGAGGGCGAATACGCTCGCGCATACCGAACCCCTTCAGATGCGAGGGCGTCGATGTGGGGTGTCGAGACGAAATCGGCACCGTGGCAACTGAGAAAGTCGGCCCGCAACTGATCGGGCATGATGAACAGGAGATTCGGGCGTGGTGTCGACATGAGTCTCGCATGGGCGCATTGATGGGTTGGGAACACGGCGCGTATCATAGGAAAGGCGCCGTCCGCTCTCCAGCGGCCAGTGAAGAAGACGACCAGTGGAGAAGAAGGACAGCTTGTCAAAACCGATCAGGTCACTCTGTGTCATTCTCGCTGTGATCGCAGGGTTGTCCTGCGGCAGCGACTGTTCATCCACACCCACGACGCAGACGATACCCGACCATGTGGCCGACGTGCAGTCGATGTCTTCGGTGAGCCGGGTGCCTACAGTTTCCGGGTGACCGTCGCCAGTCCGGACAGTGGGTGTGGGCTGTAAGCCGACTGGTGGGAGGTGGTTACGACAGAGGGGCAACTGCTCTATCGGCGTGTGTTGCTGCACATTCACACCAACGAGCAGCCCTTCGCACGCAGTGGGTCGCCCGTTCCCATCGCCTCTGACCAGCAGGTCTGGGTGCGGGCGCACATGAAATCAGATGGATACGCAAGCGATGCGCGGAACGGCTGCAACGGATTCGAAGCGGCCGATCTGGATCCAGGCTTCGCCGCAGGTGTCGTCGACGAGGAACCGCTGCCGACGGGATGTGCTTTCTAGTTTAGCGGTGCAGACTGAAACGGATCTGCTGATGCACGCAGCCAGCGCTTGAGCCATTCCCGATGCTGGCCAAGGGCCGCCGGTGACACCGGGGCCAGTGCCAGGTTGTGGCACTCACCTGGATCATCGCCCAGATGAAAGAGCATCTCCGGGCGCTCGCCCGAGTTGAAACACAGATACTTGTGATCGCGACTGCGCAACATGCGCCCCGCCAGAGACAGATCCTGTGTATCTGGGTATAGCTGGCTCACGACAAACTCACGTCCCTGACCCTGATCCTGCCCCCGATCAGCGATGGCGGGAAGCAGACTCTCCCCAGCGATCGACGGAATCTCAACCCCCGCTAGATCACACAGGGTTGGCAAGATGTCGACACCACTGGCTAACTGTGAGCGTGTTTCACCTTGCGGGATGTCTGGGCCGCGGACCAGCAGCGGTACCGAGGCGGCCGGCTCGTACAGGTTGAGTTTGACCACCAGTTCGTGCGCTGCCATACCTTCTCCGTGATCGCTCGTGAACACGACGACCGTGTCTTTCTCGAGACCGGCCTGCTCCAGAGCGGACAACAGGCGCCCGATCTGCACGTCCACCAGATGCGTCAACCGGTAATATTCTGCTAGATAGGCCTGCCACCTCTGCATCGACCAATCCGGCGTGGCCATGTTCTCCTGTCCGTAGTGATCGCGCAGCCGGGCGGTCTGGACAAACTCGGGTTCCTGGGGATCACGCCTGAAATTGGCAGGCAATTCAGGCAGTGGACCCGATGGAATAGGTGCGTCGCGATCCATGATCCAGTAGCAGATGTCATGCGGATTGCACAGTGCCACACCCAGACAGAACGGCCGATCGTGGGTTCGTCGAAGAAACGTGATCGCTGCATCGGTGACCGGTTCGTCCGTGGACGCGCCAAGATTGCGTCGTGGGAGGTGGTTGAACGGATCTGGTAAAACACACTCGAATCCCGGCGGCGACGTGGACTGCGTCGGATACGGTTCAGGCAGATGCCAACGACCAGACCAGGCGGTTTCGTAGCCACCCCGCTGTAGCAATTGGCCGAAGTTCTCGACTCCATCACGCAGTGTCATGCCGTTGACGAGCACTCCGTGATCATGGGACATTCGACCCGTCAACAGACAGGCGCGGGACGGTCCGCACACTGGAGAGCCGCAGTAGGCATCGGTGAATCGCACGCCCTCGGCGGCGAGGCTGTCCATATGGGGTGTGTCGACCCACGGATTGCGGGCGGCACCCATGGCCGTGCGCGACTGTTGGTCGGTGCAGATGAACAGGATGTTGGGGCGGTCCAAACCGTGTCTCCGGAGAAAGGGACGAAAGATGGATGTACGACAGAAATGGGACCAGCGGTATGGGGACACCGACTATGAGCCGTCTTCGGAGCCGTCTCCCTTTCTCACCGAAGCGACGGCAACACTGACACCGGGTACAGCTCTTTGTCTGGCTGCCGGCGATGGCCGCAATGCCGTCTGGCTCGCGCGAGCAAGCTGGAGTGTCACCGCCGTCGACATCTCAGCCAAAGGTCTTGAGTGGTGTCAGCGGTACGCCAGAGAAGAAGGTGTCACGATCAACACGATCGAGGCCGATCTTGCCTCTTTCGATCTGGGCCACCAACAATGGGATCTGATCACCATGATCTTCTTTAACGATCCTGCATTGTTTCCCAGTGTTCGCCAGTCGCTGCGCCCCGGGGGACACTTCCTGTTCCACACCTTCAGCGTTGGTCAACGCCGGCAAAAATGGGGCCCATCCAATGCGGCATTTCTGGCGCGCCGCCAGGATCTGGAGGACGGTTTCGGCGATTGGCCCTGGCCACGATTCGGCGACGATGACTATGCCCGATCCGACGGTCGCATCGAGAGCAGTCTACGGCTCTTGGCAACCAACCCTCCAAACACCAACCCCGCAGACACCGACCGCCCAAGTTCCGACTGATGACCCCAAGGGGTCTGACTTTAGTTGCGGTTGGCCAATACCGCCTCTGCATGTGAGCGAAGACCCTCGACCAGCGGTGTGGACGGCACCGCGGCGCCGACTGATCTCAGCCGTGACAGATCGTAGATCCTGTGACAGAGAAAAGGAGCGGATGCCGGGTTGTCCTGCAGATAGGCATCTACCGACAACTCTTCGATCTGCAGCTCCACGCCCAGCAGATCTGCGATGATCGCATAGAAGGTTCGTGACTCCACGATGTCAGGGCCCGCAGCCTGAAAGATCTGACCCTCTGCCCGTGGGCAATCGACGAGGCTGAGCATGAGATCAGCCAGATCGGCGGCGAGAATCGGCTGCTGAAGAAAATGACCCCCACCGACCAGCTGCAGAGTGTCTCCTCGCCGCATCCGTTCGATCAGATCCTTGTCTCTCCCATGCGCAGGGAGACATCCCAACAGCGACCCGGGGCCGTAGATGTGACAGGGGCGCACCACCGTCCACTCCATCTGCCCACAGTCGCTGTCGAGCAACACCTGCTCACACTGACGCTTCTTGCCGCCATAGGCCTGTGTCAGATAGTGCTGTGATTCCTCTGCCTGGGGGAACTGTCGGTGGGCTGGGTCGAAAACGAAGTCTGTCGAGACAAACACGAAACGTTTGGTTTGATTGCGAAACTGCTCCACATCCTGTACCGCATCCTCCGGATCGTAGCCAATACAGTCGACGACCAGATCGAAGGAACCACACGTCGACAGGGCCGCGGCGAATTGCGTCTGATCCTTGCGGTCGGCGGTGATTCCTCGCACACCCTCGGGAAGTGGGCGCTGTCCACGACTCACGACGGTGACGTCCCACCCCGCCTCGACGGCACGTCGCGCGAGGGTGCCACTGACGAATCCACTGCCACCGATACTGAGAAGGGTCTGTGCCATTATCCGTCCTGCTTTCGCTGAGGCTCACGGGGCAGTAGCGGCTGGGGCTGCACGATCTGTCGACGTTCAGGGGTCAAGCGCTCCAACAGCTCCGGCGAAGGCGCATAACCATGCCGGAAGTTCCCCCACGATGGGCCATAACGATGCACGATGATGCGGCGCTCGCCCGGATTGGCACGACGTGCAGATCCGTGGCTGATCCCATCGACGAAGACCACGGCATCTCCCGCCTGCAGATGAACCTCAACGGCGCCCTCGATGCCTTCGACGGTGGCCCCCTCCGGTTTCATTCGGTGTTCGGCGGCGTGAGGATGGGCAAAGTTCGACTTGTGACTTCCGGGAATCACCATCGTGGCGCCATCGCCATCGCCGATGTCGGTCAGCGCCATCAGCACGTTCACCTGACCACACATGAAGCGGCCTCCGTGGTAACGAAACTGATTGCGGTTTATGGGAGGATGGCCACCCGAATGCAAGCCGATGGCTTCACCGGGTTCCCGGAAGTTTGCAAAACACTCGTCGATGAACAAAGGCCCATGATGGTAGTCGAACGTGCCTTCGCCACCGACGAAGTATTTGATGTGTTCGATCCAGGAAGGATGGTCAATGAGGGCTTCGAAGGGGGCTCCGGCCTCGTAGATCTGCTGATAGTTGTAGCCGTCCTTCGTGCCGTACGTGTGGGCATGCAGATAACCAAACCACTCACCTGGTTCGACGCGTGGCAGCTCGTCGAGAATCGCATTCAGCGCGGCCACCTCTTCGGCGCTCAGGGCACCGCGTAGGAAGACATATCCACGCAGGTCAAACAGATAGGTGTCGAGTTCAGGAACCATCCGTGTCATCTTTCATCAGTTGTTCTGTACTTGGCAAGAATACCTAACAGGGGGGCCGCTCATCTGGCCAGTCGCGTCAGCCAGTGATGCCCGCCCGGATTCCAGGTCGAGTCGAGGACATGAACCCCGGCTGCAAAACGAGGAGGACTCCGCTGCGTCGTTTTGACGACGAACTCTCCCAAGGCAACAGTGGAGGGTAGTGCATCCAGCGCCGTAAAATCGAAGCCAATGCCGTTCCCATCCTGCACGATCTGAGTGCACTCCACATGCGCCAGTTGTGACCACGCGCTGGGTGTGTCCGGCGCCAGCCAACGATCAGGTGCCTGCCCGATGCGCGTCAATGCCGCGACCCAGTCGTCGATGACTTCATCATTTCGTGACGGGTCCTGATGCAGCAGGTTGGGCCAGTGCAAACCGATGATGGGGCCGTCCACAGCCTCGGGGGGTGAGGCGGCTACATGTTTCCATGACGGAGATCCGCCGCCTCGATCGACCGTCATCACGCCGCACTCGATCGCGATGCGGTCCGTCTGCGGCGTTGCCAGTTGTCGCATCGAAGAGAAAGGCGTCGAGACGTAGCTGATGCCAACCTGTGCCAGCAGCCCAGCAATTCCATCGGAACCCTCTCCAAAGCTGTGGCGAAAGGCACAAGGAACAAAAAACGGAGGCAATCCTTCGTGCTCCCCTGCAAGCCCGTTGCGCCGCAAGATCGCGGCATATACCTCCAGGTGACGCTCCAGCAGGTGGCGAGGACGCATCACACCCTCAGGATTCGCCCATTCGGCCCGTTCCATGGTCGGGCCACCCCACCACTCGTGGGCCAGGCCGTGCACGACGATTTCCAGGTGATCTGCCTCGTCGTTGAGGATCTGCGCCGCCTCGTCGAGATGCGGATGCTCACACCATGGATGATTCCAGTCTCTGCCCATCCAGGTGGCTTCCGGTAACTCGCGCAAGAGGAGATCACGATCCCAATCGCACAACATCATCGCCGCCTGAGGTCGCATACCCAGCCGATTGCCGAGGCGCGCGATAGCGACGTAATCGGCCGGCACATGAGCACGAGGCATGCCGCTTCGGAAGGGTTCGTCCTTCGCGCTGCCATCGGTGGGCGTCCACCAACCCACGTCATCGATGACGATCTGAATCGGCAGGGGCACAACCACATCTTTCAACCCTGAACTCGTCATCCGACGCGGTATTTCTCCACGGCAGCCATGTCGAGTTCGACGCCCAGTCCTGGCGTGTCGGGTACATCGACGAAACCATCCTTCGGCGTCAGGGCGCCGCCGATCAGATCATTCTCCCGAGTGAAGTGTAGCGAATCGGAGGGGATCGTCGCATTGCGGATCACCGCGTGTACGTGGGTACCATAGGCCCCAGACACGCCAAGCCCGAGTCCAACTGCCTGCAACCAAACAGGCAGTCCTGCCGCCTCGGCCATTCCTGCCATGATCAGCAACGACTCCACGTGGCCACCCATGTTGAACATGTCTGCCGCTTCGGCACGGATCGCGCTCATCAACACCTTGGGGTCACCCAGGTGTGGCGCCAGGGGGATGATGGAATGCTGGCGAAAATGATGGTAGGAGTGCCAACCCGGCAGATACTGAAAGGGATCTTCGAAGGCTTCGATGTTGTAGGGCTCCAGTTCGCGGGCCAGACGAAGGGAGGTGGCCAAATCGCCGAAAGAGAAATTCGGGTCCACGATAATCCCATAGTCGGGACCGGCGACCTCCGTCATCAGTTTGACTGTCTCCACGATATTCCACGGTCGTGCCTTCAGTTTGTGGGTCTTGTATCCGAGGCGGGCGCCCTCTTCGGCCATCGCTGCAAACTCGGCCGGTTCGAGGGGGGGTGACCACCAGCCGACAGGAACTCGATCGAAGTGTTTGGAGCCCATCAGTTTGTGCGCGGGAACTCCCAGCGCTTTGCCGACGATATCGAAACAGGCCATCGCCACGGCTCCACCCATGGTGGTCAGATTCAGCGACAGGGGATCGGTGCCGACCCAAGCTTGTTCGACCCCTTCCATCAAGTCGCCGCGGCCCCCCTCTCCGATGCCGACGATGCCCTCGTCGGTGTGTACGCGGATGATGGTGATAGGCCGTTCCTTGTAGTCACCGGGACGGCTCTTCTCGATCGACGGAATATGGGGGACGGCGGTCACGAAACGTTCCACTTGAGTGATCTTCACGATTAGACTCTCTGTTCAGGTGTGGTCAGGGGTGTCGGGATTTCGAGACGATCGATCTTCATGGGCGAAATGTCGGTCGCCAGAGTTGCGGCGGAAAGTACCATCCGGCAGACGGTGCGGCGTCGCGCAATGTGCGGTAGTAACGGATCACATTTTCTGCCGCCAGGCGTGCGATCTTCTCGTCAGGCCGCCACTCCCGCACGATATAGGGTCCACCATTGCGACCCGGGTAGAGGCTGGCGGTGTACTCGAAGCCAGAGCCCGAATCGTTGAGCAGCATCTTGATGAAACCTAGCTGCGGCACCTGCTGAAGCAGTGTCCGAATCAACTCCGCGTAGTGCCAGCGCACGGCCGGATGCGCCACCGACAGGGTGTAGCGAGGCAGATGGATCGGAAGGTGTGATCGATGCATGCGCTGCGCAGGTGCGGCCAACGGGCCAGCAAGCTCTCCGGTACTGAACGAGGGTGTGCGGCGTAGAGCCCGGGGATCAAGCCATACTGCTGTGCCACTTCCGCGGTGCGTTGCAGCAGGTCGAGGTTTGCGCCCAGGTACTCACGCGGATAGGTGCCCGCATTCAGTCAGTTTCGACATACTGATCGATATCGGGCGTGTAGTCGTAGAATCGATAGTACACCTCTCCTGCGGGCCCGGTCTCAAAGGACCGCGGTGCCAATTCATTGATCACCACGTGTGTACAGCCAAGCCGGGCAAGTTCCTGCATGGAGGCGTGGATATCGTCAGGCCCGATGGGCTGTTTGCGGCGCCGCAGGAATCCATAGCGACCGGTGAGCCAGGTGAAAGTGGGTCGTAACCAGCGACCCTCCCGGAACTGCTCGACAGGCTCGTGTCCCCATTGATCACGGATGCGAGCATAAAGGCTGAACAAGACAGCGGGTGAGGAGGCAAGCATCTCGCCATCGCCATCTGTGCAACTCACGCACGCCCACTCACCCTTCTCTTTCTCGTGACCCTCCCGACGTACGCCGATCTTCAACGTCCCCGTACGTTCATCGTCGCTTACGTGCGAGCAAGCCTTCAGGGCGGTCGCCACCGTTTCACACACGGGGTCATCGAATTCGAAAACGGGAACACAGGTCTGCAGTGTTTGGCTCAGTGTCACAGATCTTCACTTTCGCCGGGCCACGACGACCTTGGGATCAAACTGCGTGATGTTGGGATAGAGGATGGGCGTGGTTTCATCGGCGCCGGACAACTCGGCAGCCAGCCGCAGTAGAGCAACCGGCACCGCGCTGTCGATGCCGGTGACATCGTCGGAATTCGAACCACTCGATGTGAACAGACCGTCAACGATGTGGGAACTCACCAATCGGCGACCCAGCGAGACCGCCGATGTGAGAAGTCGCTCGTCGCCACTGGCGGCATGCAGGTCGAGCAGGGCTTCGAGGGCACAGGCATCATTCTGCCCACCGTGGGCGCGAGTGTCCTCCGTCTGGGTCGAGATAGACCCGAGCGTCTGGAAGTTAACAGGACCCGTATCGAGATCTCCCCAGCCCATAGCACGTGCCACGTCGTGGGCCATCTGACCAAAGGCCTGGTTGCCCGTCACGCGGAAGGCACGTGCGTAGGACAGCAGTAGGAGCCCATTCGCCTTCACGGGACGTAGTTTCACCGGTTGGCAGTACCCCACGTCTTCGGTGTGTTCGGGCGTCAGGAGCGTGCCATCGTTGAGCGCGGGTTGAAAGGTCCCCGTGTTGCTCTGCCAACTGTGCCGCGCCAATGCATCCAGATCACGGCAAACCAGATCGACGAAGGGTGCACCCTCGTCTCCCAGCAGCATCGCTTGATTGAGCAGGCATACGGCGACTCGGCCATACCGGGCGCCGATCACATTGTTGGTAATCACGCTGGTTTCGTTCACATCGGCTCGTTCGCCCATCTGGCCGAGGAATGACTGCCGTACTCGGCAGGGTTCACGATGATTGAACTGATATCCTGCCAGCCCTGTGTTGGGATGACGAATCGCTTCATAACACGACAGCAGACGCAGTCCCCAATCGAAGGGCGCACGGTCACCGGCGAGCCGGTAGGCTTCGGTGGCCGAATAGATCAGATCAGATCCGGTGTTGATAAAGGAGAGGGCGGTGTTTTCCAAGAGGGGCAGCGAATCGGTGCCGTCAAACGATTTTCCGAATCGAGTCGTCCGATCCCAGCTCTCGTACTCACCGTGACGATTGAACAGCAGCGTCGACCAGTCCCAAATGTGCGCATGCCAGAAGGCGTCGATGAACCCCGATGTGGATTCTGGGTCGATACGGTGCAGGTATTCGTAGTAGGGAAACACACATTTGAGTTCGTGATTGCCCCGCAGGATTTGATCTGTCCCCAGATCCCAGGCGGTGTGGCCACCCCAGTACCACAGATCAGATTCATCGTCTCGCAATTTCTGCAGGGCGTTACCGATCCACTCCTCCGCCACCTGCTGCCACAGTTCGGCGCCGGTGAGACGCGCCAACCCGTCGAGAGATCGAATCAAATTCTGCTGGCAGCTGAGGTCTGATACGATGGCCGATTCCCACCGCATGGGATCCCGCGATGACAGGTGATAACCGTCGGCAAGCAGTCCCGTGGCAGGCCCCCAGCGATCCCGACATCGCTCCAACGCGGTACCCGCGTGCGTGCCCACGGCGTCGACGAAGAATGTGGTGTCACTCACGGCAAACCTCCCCGGTAGGATGACTCATCTGGTGGGACGAGCCAGGGCGCGTCGTTCGAGATCAAGCAGTTGTTGCTTGGTCTCGAGACCACCGGCAAAACCGGTGAGTCGTCCGTCTGCGCCAATCACTCGGTGACAGGGAATCACGACGGGCAGGAGATTGCGATTGTTCGCCCCGCCCACGGCTCGGGATGCGGTCGGCTTTCCAAGGGCATACGCCACCTCACCGTAGGTCATGGTAACGCCATAGGGAATCATTCGCAGTTCGGTCCACACCTGCAACTGAAAAGGCGTCCCCTGTGGATCCAACGGCAGTTCAAACTGACGCAGGTCACCCGCGAAGTAGGCGCTCAACTGCCGCTCGACATCAAAGGGCGCGGGCTGTGGTCGTATCGCCGGATCGGGCGTGCCGTTGAACTGAATCCTGGACAGGCCCACCTCGCTCCATTGCACGAGCAACTCACCCACAGGTGAGCGAATCAGACAATGGCCCACAGGTTCATGCATGGATGTGCCTCATCGAGTTGATCAGGGCTTTGCCGTCGGCCGTCGGAATATAGAGGACACCCTGTTTCTGCGTCACCGAATCGGCACAAGCGTCTCGGTGGCAGTGATGATTACATCCTGCAACCGTCGGGTCGTCTGGTCGGCCGAGACCTCTCGTCGTCCTCGATATCTCGGGGGGTCCCGAAATACCGGCCTGAAATCGTGCCAAAGTCCACAAAACTGTCGGCCAATTCGTCCGTCGCCCATGTGAGAATGGCCGTCGCGTCTGCCGCCTGTACCAAGACATCGCTGATCGTCGGCAACGTCGCATCTGACTCGGCATCGGTCATGAAACTGTCGATCGTCGTCGTGGTCGGGCCGTTGTTGCTCAGATCGGTGGACCTCGTCTGGAAGTAGTACGTCGTGCCCGCTGTCAGGTTGGTAAGGGGACCTGCACGTCAAGGGGGCTGAACCTACGTCCACTGGGTAACCATCCAGTCGTCAGACTTTCGTCCTTTTTTCTCAAGCTAGGCGAAGTAGGACGAGTCCTATGGTGACGCCGCTCACACCTGCCAATTTCCATCGATCGAAGCGTTCGCCCAACCACACCACACCGGCAGCGGCCCCCACAACGATGGAACTCTCTCGTGCGGCAACGATGTACCCGACCGGTCCCATCTGGTAGGCGAAGAGGATGATCAGATACGTCAGCATGGCGCCGATCCCGATTCCGCAGATCAGTTTCCATGACTGTCGCCAGATCCGAGACACCCTGGCGCGACCCTTTCTGAGCACCAGTGGTGCCAGCAGGACGCTGGTGAGCAGATACATGACCCAGATGTAGATGACGGCTGGTACCAGGTGTGTGCCTACCTTGTCGACAATCGAGTACAGCGGGATCGTGGCTCCTACCGCCAAGGCGAGGCCCACGCCATGCGTTCGATGGACAACCCAGGCAGGAACTGCCAGCAGCAGAATTCCCACGCAGACCGCGCCAATGCCGAAAACGCCTGTCGTCGAGATCGATTCGCCCAGAAGCACATGTGCGATCAGCGCGGTCAAGCCGATCCCTGAGCCACGTGCGATCGGGTAGATGACGGAGATCTCGCCTCGCTCATAGGCCTTTCCAAGGAGGAGGAAGTAGAGCGCGTGAATGACACCCGTGAGCAGAATGCAAACCAGCGCCGCCGGCGTCGTCGCCCAGGGATCGACGCCGAGACTGTATCGAAGAGCAGCAAAGGGAGTGATGAACACCGTTGCAACGATCCCACCGAGCCAGAGCACAGTCAGATCGCCGCGAAGACGTCGCGTCGCCAGATTCCATCCTGCGTGGCAGAACGCGGCGAGCAGAACCAGGCCGAAGACGCTCAGCGACACGGCGGCTCTTTGGTCGGAATCAGGAGGCTATTCGATGACGTCGGCTGCGTAGCCGAAGAGGGCCGAGTAGCCGCCCGTGTGCAGGAACACGACGGGTCCGTCGTCTTTCGTCAACTTGCCGCTGCGGATGTGGTCCATGAGGGCGGACATGGCTTTGCTGGTGTAGACGGGGTCCATCAACAACCCCTCCGTCCGGGCGACGAGGTGAATCGCTTCCAGGCCGGCCGGTGTCGGGATGCCGTACCGCTCACCCACATAGGAGTTGTCGTTGTCGAAGTCGCCCGCGCCTAGCTCGATGTCGAGGCCAGCGCGCCGGGCCCCCTGATTGGCGATCCTCGCCATCTCCTCGAACCGACCCTCCCAGCCTTCGAAGGGCGAGATGCCGCGGACCTTGGTGTCGCTTTCCACATAGCGCAATCCCAACACGATCCCCGCCTGGGTCGTGTCCAGGGCGCACAGATACAGCCAGGCCGGATCGATACCCAAGTCTCGCGACTGTTGTACGATCTCCAGGGCCGATTCGGCGTAGGCCAGCCCGTCTAGGTCCACCGTATCGTCTTCCCGAGGTCGATAAACATTGCGGCCTTCGCCACGCAGCCGCTCCACCGTTTCAGAGATGATCTCCTGCTGCCGTGGTCGATCGGTGTCAGACAGGACGGTCACATGGGCGCCGAACAATCGCATGAGCAGATGATTGCCCTGCACTTCCTGATGGTCGATCGGTCGTACAGGTCTCAGAATCAGGTATAGTTCGAGGCCCAATCGGGCACAGGCTGCAGCCATTTGCCGGCAATAGTTCGATTGCACGGCGGCACCGAACACGATGACCTCGGCCCCTTTCGCCTGGGCATCAGCCATGGCGAATTCTAGCATTCGTGTCTTATTCCCCCCGAAGGCCAGTCCCGTCAGATCGTCCCGCTTGATGTAGATCTCCGGCCCACCCAGTTCATTGGAGAGACGTGGAAGATGCTCCAGAGGAGTTGGTCGGATCGAGGCCAGGCTCAGGCGAGGCAGGGACCCGATGGCTTGCTGCAGTTGGTCTTCACGTTCGCGGCTCATGTTGATTCCCTATCGATTTCCCTGGGGCCAGCCCTTTGCGGGCAGCTTCGACAATTTGGCCTGGCGGTGGCACTCCTCCATCACGGCCATCTGAACCTTCACCTGCTGGGGAGTCACTTCGAGTTTAGCCCCATTCCGGATACAGGTATACAGGTGGTCGTAGAACTGTTTCGACATCCATCCAAACGCATTCGCCTGAGCCTTTGAGGGCGCCCAATTCTTCTCCGTAAACGCCAGCTTTTCACCACAGTAGCTGGGGCCGGGCAACGGCTTGCGCTGCAGCTTCTGCTTGGGTGCTTTCTTAGGATTGAAATATCGCCACCGCAACCCCGAGCCGCCGCCAGACAATCCGCCCTGGGTGCCGTGGACGGTGATCATATCGCCGGGATAGGCATCACAACTCGAGATCTCCAGATCGATGACGGGTGCACCCTTCTTCTTCAACACGACCTTCACATAGTCTTCGGCATCGCCGTAGGTATTTGCCCGGTCCATGGCACAGAAGATCTCGTCGGGCTTCTTGAAGCCCTGTAGACAGACGGCCCAATCGACAAAGTGAGGTCCCGTGTTGAGCAGGTTGCCTCCCCTGTGCTCCTGCAAGGTCTGCCAGTCCCAGCGTCGCGCGAATCCATTGGCGGTGATCCGCACCTGCACGATCCGACCCAGAACACCCGAATCGATGACGTCGAGGGTTTTGCGAAACAGGGCGCGATATCTGGACTGCTGAAAGGGGGCCAGGATGCGTCGTGCGTTGCGAGCGGCGCGAATCATCTTGTCCAGTTGGGCAACATTCCAGGCGGCCGGTTTCTCCGTCACCACATTATGCCCGGCTTTCAACGCATCGATCGTGACCGGTGGATGCAGGTGACTCGGCAGAGAGTTCACCACCAGATCGAGATCATCGCGGGCGAGCAGGTTGTCCACCGAGCGGTAGCTGTCGCAGCCGAATTCTTCCTCAGCGCGCCGACGGCGGTCAGCGAGCAGGTCGGCGACGGCCACGATCTTGTACTTCCGGGGGGACTGCTCAAACCACCGTGCATGAATGCTCAGTCCACTGCGTCCCTGACCCAGGATTCCGACCCGGATGGGTCCACCAGCTTTGGCGCGTGTGGCACACATGAAGAAGAACTCCTAGGCAGAGAGAATGGCTGTCAGTGGCGCTACGAAGCGCCGACCCCGAGCCGGTGTCAAGGTGCTCGCCTTTGCCATCCAAGGGGGCCACCGTACTTTATCACGCTGCCTCAGGCGCTGTTGCTCCTGCCTCCTTCGCTGCGGATCCGCCACCACTCGTGCACACCCAACTCGATCAGATTCAGGCCTCCGTCGCGACTGACCTGTTGCAGAACATCGAGGCCCAGACGCCCTGGACGGGGCTGCAACTGGTTGACCTGGTCGATGGGCAGGCGATCGGGGCAACGAGTTCCGAGGAAGTGACGCTGCTGCTGTTGCAGGGCCAGGGGGTTACAGCGACGGGTGACGGTTTGCAGGCGCCCGCAGCGGTGGTCACGGTGGCTGACTCCAGGGCCTTTACTTCCGCCGGCGCGGCACGAGTTCTGTCCGCTCGTGTCGAGATGCAGAACGAGTCGGCCGCAGCGACGCATTACGACCGGTTCGATGCGCAGCAACTGACGTGGCGCGATTCGATTCACGGAGGCAGCGGACGAATCGCAACGCGCCATCTCTGGCGCCCGGAGGACTTTGCGGGGGATGGGTGGGTCTTCGTCGACCACGCGATCCTCGGTGAAGACAGTTCCCTGGGTCACCACTACCACGGTGCGCTGGAGGAAGCCTTCGTCGTGTTGAAAGGCAAGGGTTGGATGACGATGGGCGACAGCACCTTCGAGGTGGGACCCGGCTCGGTGACCTTCCAACCTGTGGGTGTCGGTCACGGCTTGTACAACCCCTTCGAGGAAGAGCTCGATTTCGTACGGCTCGCCGTCGGCATTCCGGGAGAGACATTCACGACCATTGATCTGGACAGCGATCTGCGGGATCGCCGACCGGGAGACGGATGATGAATAGCGATCGCAATCACGCAGATACGGTCAAGCGAATGACCGATGCGGCGTTGGCCCTGCTGCAATCCCTCGACGATGGACAACGAAAACAGGTTTGCCTGCCCTTCGATGGCGACGTGCGCACCGACTGGCACTATGTCCCCAGAGGCCGACCGGGATTGCCGTTGAAACAGATGGATGCCATCCAGCAACAACTGACGCGCATGCTTGTGTCAACGGGTCTGAGTGCGACGGGCCACCACACGGCGATGACGATCATGGAGTTAGAAACCGTTCTGGCCGGGATCGAGGGTGGCGGAAGGCGTTTTCCACGAGATCCCGAGCTCTACTTCGTCAGTGTTTTTGGCGATGTTGGCAGCGATCAGCCGTGGGGATGGCGCTTCGAAGGCCACCACATCTCCATCAATCACACGATCTTCGATGGCCGTCAACTCGCCACCGCGCCGGTATTCTTTGGCAGCAATCCGGCTCAGGTACGTCACGGAGAGCGGCAAGGTCTGCGGGCCCTGGCGGCAGAGGAGGATGTGGCTCGCGATCTTCTGGCTCAACTCGATGGCGATCAACGAAGCGAAGCGATCATCTGCGCTGAGGCACCGACGGACATTCTCACAACCAATGTGGTCAGCGTTACCGATGAAGTGCGAATCGAAGGCCTAGTGGGGCAAGACATGACCGCTGCGCAGAGGCAGACGCTCGAGGCACTCATCCACGTCTACATCTCGCGCATGCCCGAGGCGGTGGCAGAAGCGGAGATGGGCCGGGTCAGGAACACAGATCTGACCAAAGCCTGTTTTGTCTGGGCAGGATCCACCGACCCGGGCAAGGGTCACTACTACCGTGTCCAGGGCGACTGTTTCGTCGCCGAGTATGACAATACGCAGAACGACGCCAATCATATCCACGCTGTCTGGCGCGACCTGCAGGATGATTTTGGCCAACAAATGTTGCGCGACCACTACCGCGCAAGTCACTGATCGTAACCCCTCGTCGTAGGAAATCCCATCAGCCCCCAAGTGCTTCGTCATCTGGGGTTGACCTCAAATCGGTCGCCAACCCTTACACTTGAAGGTCCCGTCTTACGAGCAACCATCTTGCCCTTACAATCACGCCTCCTGCGCCTGGACTGGCTAGGTGCATCGCTGGAGGCCATCTCAAATCAGGAGACAGTATGACCGCTTCCCGTTCCCGCAGTATTCGTCGGCTGACGCTGGCCCTGGTGCTGGCCTGTGCCGCGTGGTCCTGCGGCGCGTCCGATTCATCGTCCTCATCTGCACAAGTGACGGTGACGACGGCGCAGGACAGCACCCTGTACGCCATCGGGCACGGCATGGTTCAGCAGTTCCGCATGCAAGGCATGTTCAACGAACAAGAGGCCGCCATCATCGCTCTCGGTTTTACCGATGCCATCTCTGGCATCGAATACGACCTGGTCGACCAGATGCAGAAGATGAACGAGCTGATGGTGGCTCGAAATGAGAAAGTGCAGGAGGCGAAGAAGGCCGAAGCGGAGGTGTTCCTCGCCGCCGAGGCGCAGGTCGAGGGCGCCCAGCGCACCGCCTCGGGGCTCGTGTACCAGGAGGTGGTCGCCGGTACGGGACCCAACCCCACGGTCCAGGATTCGATCACCGTCCACTATCATGGCACGCTCGAGGACGGAACGGTCTTCGACAGTTCGGTTGAACGGGACGAGCCCATCAAGTTCGCTCTTGGGCAGGTGATCCCCGGCTGGCAGGAGGGCTTGCAGATGATGAAGGAAGGTGGGAAGGCGAGGCTGGTCATTCCCGGTGATCTGGCCTACGGCCCTCGTGGCCAGGGCACGATTCCGCCAAATGCCACACTCGTATTTGAGGTCGAGCTGATCACCATTCACCGTTAGAAGGAGTTATTCCGTGTCGAGTATCGGAGTCATTCACTACAACTGGCCGGGTTACGATCTGGAAGGATTCGCCCGACGCGCCAGTGAAATCGGCTACACGTCGTGCGAGTTGCAGATCGGAGATATCTGGGACGAGGCCAACGACGATGACGGCCGCCGCGCCGAACAGGTGCGGGAGTTGTTCGACAGTGTGGGCATGAATATCTCCGCCGTCGCCGCCGGCAACGATTTCATTCAGGCCGAGCGATCAGATTGGGAGGCCCAGGTGAAGCGCTATCGGCGTGTCTGCGAAATCATCACCCATACGGGTACGGACATCGTTCGCTCTGATGGGGGGTGGAATCGCGGAGGTCTCGTGGACGAAGGGGAGTGGGATGGCATGATGCTCGAAGCCTTCAAGGAGTGTGCCGACTTTCTCGAGGAGTTCAATGTTCGCATCGCCTTGGACAACCACGGCGTGTCAACGAATGACGGCGACTGGCAATTGAGTCTGATCGAGCGGGTCGGCTCCTCACGGCTGGGCGTCAATCTCGACACCATGAACTACCGGTGGTACGGCCATGATCTGGACAAGATCGACCATTTCTATGAGATCCTCGCGCCCCACGTCTTTCATACGCATATGAAGGATGGCAACGGTTCCAGAGAGAACTACAAGGGTGCCACCCTCGGCGAGGGTGAGATCCATCTGCATCACGCCCTGGAGTGTGTGAAGAAGGCCGGATATGATGGAGCCTGGACTGCCGAATACGAAGGTCCGGAGGCCGAAGGCGGGGTGGGTTATGAGAAGTGTTACACCTGGCTCAAGGCCAACGTCTGACTGCGGCGTTGGATCGTCGTCCAAAGACCGGCGAGTTCACAGGTCAGCAGCCAGTCTGCACGAACAGTTGTACATGAAAAAGGCGCCCCGTCGACGATGACGGGGCGCCTTTTTTAAGATGTTCGCGGTCGGTCCAACCCGCCCCCGGCGAAATCAGGAAACCCGGCGAGCCTTCGAGCGCTCCCGGCGCGCCGATTCCTCTTCCTGCATCTCGCCCATTTCCTTTTTCAGTCGCCTGATCTTCGTCTCGATCTTGGCCGTCTTCGTGTTCAGAATACTCTTGTTCCTGTCGATAATCGCCTTCTGGCTCTGGGCAGCCTTCAACCGACCCATAGCTTCGATCTTGATCTGAGCCACCTCGTTGATCTGGCGGTTCATTTGGCCGATCAACTGGGTCGTCATCACCTTGGCGACAAGGACGCTAAGAGAGATGGCGAGGGCACCCAGCATGGCGGGCATTTCGAGAGCTTCCATTCCATTCCGACGGATGGGAGAAGCGGATGGGCCCCTTTTCAAGGCCACGACGTCCTATATATATAGGTTGTGTACGCTGAGGAACAAGTGTTATCCACAAGGGCCGGTTTCAGCCGCCTGCCTTGTCCACCGCCTCCAGCTGGGTCTCCAGACGCTTGGGAGACACCCGCTGGGCCGTGCCCAACTCCTGAGCGAAGATGGAAACGCGGTATTCCTCGAGAAGCCATCGATACTCGTCCATCTGTGCACGTTGGGCAGATCCGGCCTCCAGCAGGGCCGAACGCAGGCGCTCGAGATGCTGATCAAATGGCTCGATCAGGCGTGCCTTGGTCCGGTCCCGTGAGCCGTCAGCGCGGAAACGATCCGCGCGGATGTGGACGGCTTTCAGATATCTCACCAGGTCCGGCATCCTCTCCACATCGGTTGTGGCCAGAAAACCTGTGGGCAGCAGTCTCTCGAGGTCGGTTGCCAACTCGGGGTAGGGCTGGCCCATGGCGATGATCTGTTTCCTCCAATCGATGATCTGCTCCACACTGTCCAGATATCGCTCCGACAGGCCATTGAGACGCACCTGGGCCTCTAATACACGAGCCGAGAAGCGTGCCTGGGTCAGGGGCAGAAGTGGTGGGGGCAAAAACAGATGCCGGGCCACCGATTGGTAGGCCTGAGCCTCGAGTTGAGCGGGTTCGCCGAGGGACCGGTGGTCGCCCACGATATGGCGCAGATTGCGCAGTTCTCTCTGCAGCCAGGCGACTTCCTGGGGCATGGCCAGTTCACACAGACGTACCAGACCTGCCGGTGTGGAGGATTCTGCCTGCTCGCGTTTGGCGAAGACGCGCACGTGAACACTATCGTCACTCAATAGCAGCCCCGGGAAACCAAAGACCGGAACGCCCGAAACCTCCGTCACCTCCAGTCGTTCGGGGAGGTCCGCGAAGGTCCACTCGGTCACCTCATCGTGCTCCCACGGTTTCACGGCCTGCTGCCAGGCGTCTCCTGATTGCTCAGGTGTGATGGCCGGTTTCTCCAGGTGGGAGGTCAGCGACGACAGATCACGTCCTGCGACGATGGTCTCGCCCCCCCGGCCCTCCACCTCCACGCGCAGACTCAGATGCGGTGGGATCTGACTGGCATCCCACTCTGAGCGACGCACCTTGATGCCGAGTTCTTTCTCGACGCAGATCTCGAGTGCATCGAGGAAGGACCCATCACCGGGTGAAAGCTTCGGCGCCAGCTGGCGTGCTGTCTCCGGCACTGGCACAAAACGCTTGCGCAGCGCTTTGGGCAGGGATCGCAAGAGGCAGGTGATCTTCTCCAGACGCAGTCCTGGAACCAACCACTCCAATACATCCGGGCGAACCGCATCCATCAATCGATAGGGGACGCGCAAGGTCACACCGTCTTCATCCTGCCCGGGTGCGTAGGCGTAGGACAGGGGCAATTGTTCACCGTTGTCCAACTCGATGGCGGTGGGAAAGGCCTCATCGTCGAGGTCGAGATCATTCCCACCCAGCAGCAGCCCCTCGTCAGCGAAAAGGAAATCGTCGCCGCCTTGTTCGCGGATCAGCTTGTTCAGATCCGCAACCGCGCCGACACCCTCCGGCAGGTGTTCGGCATAGAAATCGTGAAATGCATTGTCCAGATCGACAGCGTGGCACTGTCGTTGACGCGCCTGCCAGGCTTCCAGACGGGCAAACAGCTGTCGATTGTGATCAAGAAAGGGATGGGTGATGCCATCGACCTCATCGGCGATCAGGGCTTCGCGAATGAAGATGTCTGTCGCTTCTCGTGGCGCGATTCGGCTATAGCCAACTCGGCGGTTGGCGATCACCAGTCCATGGAGGCGTACGGTTTCGTGTGCGAGCACCCGAGAAGCAGATCGGCTCCAGTGTGGATCTCGATGGCTGACGCGACACAGATACGCACCGAGTTGCTCGATCCAAGCCGGTTCGATGGCAGCCACCGTGCGGCCATAGAGTCGATTCGTTTCCACCATCTCCGCCGTCACAACCCAAGCCGGATTCGACGTCTTGCGAGCCGGTGTCTTGGAGTCTTTCTGTTTGCCGGGTCGTTGGAACAGACTCGATCCGGGGAAAAGCATCACCTGACGGCCGCGTGCTGCGTTGTAGAGATTGAACGCCTTGGGTTCCTGCTTCTTCTGCGCCACGTTGCTGAACAGGCCTGTCAGAATACAGCGATGAATCGCGTCGTAGGCCTCGGCGCCGATCCGCACGCCTTGTTCCGCCACATTCTGTCCCGCAGCGGAGGCCGAACGACTCGGTGCCGCATCTCGTCCGAGACAACTAACATCGAGCCGGAAGCCGCCCTTTTCCCGCAGAGTGGCTGTCAGTTGCGCATGAATATCCCGCCACTCGCGCATACGCATGAAGGACAGGAAGTGCTCGCGGCAGAAACGCCGCATCTGACTCTGCGTACCGGTCTCGAGTCGGTCGTGGTAGGCATGCCAGATGTTGTAGAGAGAGACGAAGTCTGAACGTGGATCGAGGAAGCGGCGATGCTGGGCATCGGCTTCGGCTGCCTTGTCTGTGGGTCGCTCGCGCGGATCCTGAACCGAGATCGCGGCAGCGATGACGAGCACTTCGGGCAGGGCGCCTTCGGCATGGGCCTGCAGGATCATGCGCGACACAGTGGAGGAGATGGGCAGGTGAGCCATGTCGACGCCGAGACGCGTAAGTCGCTTGTCTCGATCGATGGCGCCCAGTTCCTCCAACAGTTGGTACCCACCCTTGATGGCGGCCGGTTGCGGTGGATCGATGAAGGGGAACTTCTCCACCTCCCCGAACTCCAGATCGAGCATGCGGAGAATGACGTCGGCCAGATTCGCACGCTGGATTTCGGGTTGTGTGTATTCAGGGCGCGAGCCGAAGTCCTCTTCGCTGTACAGTCGCACGCAGATTCCTTCCGCCACACGACCACAGCGACCTTTGCGCTGCTCGGCACTCGACTGGCTGACGGCTTCGATGGGCAGACGCTGGGTCTGTGTGCGAGGGTTGTACCGACTTACTCGAGCAAGACCCGTGTCCACCACGAATCGAATGCCCGGAATTGTCAGTGATGTCTCGGCGATGTTGGTCGCGATCACGACACGGCGTCCGCTGTGTTCGCCGAAGACCCGGTGTTGCTCGGCTGCGGACAACCGCGAGAACAGAGGCATCACCTCTACAGAGCCGAGCCCCTTGGCGGCGCCCAATCGAGCGGTCAGTAGATCCCGGGTTTCGCGGATATCGCGTTCCGATGGCATGAAGACCAGTACATCGCCTCGGCCACCCTCGGCCAGCAGACGCTCTACGGCGGTGACGGCGCCGTCGGTGTAGGAGAGGTCTCCTGATTCCGTCTCAAACAGCTCCTCCAAAGACCAATGCCGGACTTCGACCGGGAACATGCGTCCCGACACTTCGATGATGGGTGCATCGTCAAAGGCCTCAGAAAAACTCTTCGTGTCGATCGTCGCCGACGTGATGATGATCTTGAGATCGGGGCGACGCTCTCGCAGCGACCGGAGATAACCGAGGAGAAAGTCGATATTCAGGGAGCGCTCGTGGGCTTCGTCGACGATGAGAGTGTCGTATTCGAGCAGATCGCGATCCGAGCGGATCTCGGCCAGTAGCATCCCGTCAGTCACGAACTTCACCAGTGTCTGCGGGGCGGTCTGATCACGAAAGCGGATCTTGGCGCCCACTTGCTGTCCCCATTCCACCTCTAGCTCTTCGGCCAGACGCCGGGACAAGGAAAGTGCCGCCACTCGCCGGGGCTGCGTGACGGCGATGCGTGCCTGGCCCCCTCGGCCCGCTTGGAGACAGATTTTCGGGATCTGCGTCGTCTTCCCAGAACCCGTATACCCGGCGATGATGACAACCGGGTTTTGCTCGATGGCCTGTCGGATGTCGTCGACGCGGGCGCTGATCGGCAACTCATCCGGATACCGAATGGTGACCGATTCCAATGCCAGGTCCCGTTGCCGCCGGGTACGTTTCGAGCGATTCAGTTGCTGAGAGATGTGCTCCAGATCGGCGGTCAGTCGTTTCGGAGGTCGTCCCGCTTCGAGACTCTCACGCAGTTTTCCCAGCCGCCGTCCCAGCCGCACTCGTTCGGCCAGCATGGCCTGTTCGAGGGACTGCTCGAGACGGGCGAGCTTTTGGTCGGGAGCAATCGTCGTTGTCACGGGAGCAGGTTTTCCAGGACGGTGAACTTCAGGACGGTGGCGGCGTCGAAATGAAGCAACCAGATTGCCGGATGGGGCCCCATATTAGGTAGCAGAATCTACCCCACCCCGGTGAACAATGGAAACCCTGAATCGTGTGCCGGCAGCCCCGGTGCCAAGAGGCAGCAAATGAGTGAGATGTGGCAGCAGTTGCAGGCATGGATGAACACACATGGGGCTGCGGCGCCCTTTGTTCGCGCAGTGGCGGTGCTGATCCTGGCATGGGTCAGCAATGTCGTGACGCGCCAGGTCTTGGTTCATTGGATCGGTGGGTTGATTCGCACGACACGTACCCGTGTGGACGATGTGCTGCTGCAGCGTGATGTCCTTCGACGTATGGCCCTGCTGGCCCCGGTGATCGTCCTCTACTACGGGGCCGACGCCCTGCCCGGCGATCAAGCTCTGGTACGCCAGGCGGTCAGTGCGACGTTGATGCTGGTGCTGTTGCTGATCACCGGCGCCATGATCAACGCCTTTCAGGAACTGTCGAACGACTTTGCTAGCGCCAGCGAGGTGCCGATCAAGAGTTATGCCCAGATCGTCAAACTCGTGGTTTACATCCTCGGTGGTCTGATGACGGTGGCCGTGCTCACGGGTCGATCACCATGGGTTCTGCTGTCGGGCGTGGGCGCTCTGATGGCGGTGATCATCCTCGTCTTCCGGGAGACGATTCTCAACATTGTCGCCAGCGTCACGATTACTGCGAACCGGCTTGTGAGGGTTGGCGACTGGATTGAAGCACCCGCCTTCGGCGCCGACGGAGATGTCATCGACATCGCCTTGCACACGGTGAAGGTGCAGAACTGGGACAAGACGATTACCACCATCCCGACCTACAAACTGGTGGAAACATCGTTCAAGAACTGGCGCGGCATGTCGGAGAGTGGCGGGCGCCGAATCAAGCGGGCCATCTACATCGACATGAGCACGATTCGGTTGTGTGATCAGAAGATGCTGGAGCGTTTCGAACGCTTCGAACTGTTAAGCGATGACCTTCGAGCTCGACGTGCCGAGGTGGAGCGCTACAACGAAGAAAAGGGGGTCAACACCGAGGAGTTGATCAACGGACGACGCCTGACGAATGTGGGCACCTTCCGCGTCTACGTGGCAGCGTACCTGAGGAAACATCCGAAGATCCATCAAGACCTGACGTTCCTGATCCGGCAGCTGGCGCCCACCCCCAAGGGACTGCCCATCGAGATCTACGTCTTTACGAATGACATTGAATGGGCGAACTACGAGGGGATTCAAGCAGACATCTTCGACCATCTGCTCGCCGTGGTGCCCATGTTTGAATTGAGGGTGTTCCAGGAGCCTACAGGAGCAGACTGGCGGCGTTGATCGCAACACGAGCTAGCAACGCCTCATCACGAATCTCTACGCGATTCTACGGGATCGCCTTGGACTGGGGGCGTTGATCGTAGGGCGGCGGCCGCTGAGTAGACGTAGAGGCTGACACTCCATCCAAAATCTGAGTACCACCTCCGTCGCTGGCGGTCAGGCGCTGTGTTCCGACCCAGTTGTCCAGCGAATCAGGCTCGAAGACGTGGGCGGCTCCGGCGTCGACACCCATCCACTTCGCCTTGGGTGCGCCCACAAGTAGAGCATTGCTGGAAACGGCGATGGAGTAACCGAAATAATCGTTGGGGAAACGGCCATCGGGTTGCAGCATCTGCCGCTGAACCCACTTCTTGCCCCGCAGCACGTAGACGAAAACAGCGCCTGATTGCTGGTCTGGGTATTCCCCGTTAACGACGGGAGTTCGCGGCGCATCCGCGTCAGGGTCGAATCATAACGACTCAGCACCGACACGAAAGCAGTGCTGCCAGCGACGGTGACGCGCCAGCCGAATCGGTCGCCCTCACGAGCATCTGGGTCGAACAGCCCGTCTTCAAGGGTCCACCGCTTGCCGCGCTTTCTGAAAACGAGGGCATACCCGGCGTCCTTGGCCTTGTAGTCTCCGGAAGCAACACCGGCAACAATGAAGAGCTCATTTCCAGCAGCGGTATTAGCAAAACCGGCGTTTGGTTCGGCCTCTTCGTTGATCAGGCCCACAGGAGAAGCGGCATCCACTCGCGCAGACGAGAGCAGTCCAGCCAGTAACCCAGTTAGCAGCCACCTGGACATGTGAGGCAGTTTCAACGGCACCAGGCGTGGGTTTTCCAGCATGGGGATGCGAAGGGGTTCATCTCGACGACTCGAGCAGGCCGTTATCCCGTACCCAATACACGGTCCATGACACGTGCTGTCCGCAAGGCCGACTCACCAGTACTCGGACACTGTCCCCGACCGAGCAACTCGTCAACGACGCTCTGGATCAGTGGTTGTTGAACGTGATCGGGAGGTGCGATGGTGACGTCCTTGATCGTTCCCGCGGGCCGCTCAAGCCGTAGCGGAGCGGCGAGATCAAAGGCAGAACAGAAAATGCGGCCTTCACTGCCGACAATCTCGATCTGCTCCGTCCTGCTGTCCTTGAAGGCGGTGAAGACCCAGAGACCACTGCCCACCACGCCCGAAGAATGTCCCCAGGCGGCGGTGACGGCATCGTCACAATCGTAGAGTCCAGCCTGATTCACAGACTGACCGGACATGTCGTGAATGGGGCCCAGCAGATAGTCGAGCACGTCGAGCTGATGACAGCCCAAATCGTGGAAGTAGCCACCCTTGCCAGCCACATCCGCTTGCACGCGCCAACCCACACCGGCTCCCGACAGATCAGCTTGTGAAGGGCCGCCGAACAGTCGGATGCTGACGAATCGAACGTCGCCGATGGCGCCTTCCTTCAGCCATCTCTCCACCTGAAGGAATATGGGCAATCGTCGCCGGTAGTAGGCGACGAACAAGGGTACCCCCGCCTCCGTGCAGACGTCGTGCATCTGCTGTGCCTGCGTTCCGTCGGGGGCCATCGGCTTTTCCACATACACCGGTTTGCCCGCCGCGGCCACCTTGCGCGTCAATTCCAAATGTGTCGATGGCGGTGTGGCAATATAGACGGCGTCCACGTCGGTGTTTCCGATCAGGCTATCGGCATCCGACGTCCAGGTGGGCACATTGTGTCGGCGGGCGAAGTCTTCGGCTCGCTCTGCGTCCCGGCGCATGACAGCTACCAACTCAGATCCTTCCGCCTTTTGCAGACCCGGACCCGATTTCACCTCGCACACGTCGCCGCATCCCAGAATTCCCCAGCGGATCGTCGTCATCGCAGCACCGCCACGTGACCCCAGGCATAGACGGCAAAGATGGCTGTCCACAGGACCTGTCGCCCCCACTGGGGATAGGTGCGGATACCCGTGCTTACGACGACGGCGAGAAAAACGGCAGCGATCAAGGCATAGAAGGGATAGGGGAGCCACAACAACCAGATGGCACCCGGCACGAGCCAACCCATGGTGAGCAGGATGCGTTTCGGGTCTCGCCGGTTGCCCTGTTGGGCGCGAAGACCCAACACGATCAGGAACAGGATCAGCGCCGCCGTGGCCAATGTTCCCGACAGCGTCATGCCCCCAGCCACTCGCCCCAGTCCCTCGACGATCTGCATGGGTGCCGGGACTTTGCCAATTCTCTGCTGTAGGAATCGGGTGAGCGGGTCGGCGAACAGGCTGACAAACAGGGCGAGGGGAAGAATCTGGGCGATCCACCACAGCTTCTGGCGTGCGTGGGTGCGTTCTCGTCTGATCAACATACACGCAGACTGTATCAGGGGCAGGACGTAAAGACCGCCGTGAAGCATCTGTGCGGCGAGGCTGGCCGCAACCCAGCCCACCAGCCACTGACAATTTCCAGCACGGAGAAACTCAAGAAAGCAGAGGCACGACACTACGATCGTGATCAGTGCGAGACTGGAGGGCGACACACGTACTACGTGACCGACGATGAAGGGGGAACAACAGATGAACCACATCGCGCCCGTGCTGGCATGAACGCCACCCAGACCGCGCAGGACACGTGGTGTGAGAACCAATCCAACCAGGCCGGTCAGCCAACCGAATGCATGCAGCCATCCCGGGCTCACCGACAGCGACGCCCACGCGTTCAGCAACAGCAGGTATCCGGGAGAATAACCAAAGTGCAGCCAGTCTGAGAAGGCCAGATCCGCCCGGGTCAGGGCGATGGCTTCTACCAAGTCCAGGGGATGACCCAGACGCAGCAACCCGAGGACGAAATAGGCGAGAAGCGGCCATCGGTGGGCGCGCCAGGACGTGATGGAATCCGTCTCGGCCATCAGTCACGCCACAGTCTGACGACACCGCGACCCTGTGTGCCAGGTAGATTGAAGTAATCCGGGCCGCCGTCGGTCCAATCGGGGCAGGACAGACCTGGTCGATCCCAGAGAATCTGACCCTCACGGACCGTCAGTTCACATTCCAGGCGTTCATCGGAGGCGATCCGACCCCAACCACAGTCCCGCAACGTGTATTGTCCGGGCGTGCGACGCAGCACGGCCACGTCGGCGACGGCACCGGGTGACAAGGTCCCCAGTTCGGTGTGTCCAATCGCCTTGGCGGGGGTGACGGTAGAGCGATAGATGACCTCGTTGAAGTCCATACCCATGGCCATACACTTGGCCATCGTGTCGAGCATCGAGTGAACATGGCCATGGATGTTGCCCATATGCAGATCGGTGCTGATCGAATCGGGCGGGAATCCCTGATCGATGGCGGGTACGCCATTGCGATACCAGAAACTGGCCGCGCCATGGCCCACGTCGAAGTGGATCCCTCGTTCGCGTGCGGCGAACATGTGATCGTACACCTTTCCCTGCTCATCCACGATAGGGAACTGCCGTGCGAAGACGTGGGTGTGGATGTCACCGGGCCGCAAGTGTTTGAGGATCAGATCGTCGTAAGGGCGCTCCGGGGGCCGAGGCCAGAAGTCGACCATGACCGGCATGCCACAGATCTCGCCCGCTTCCACGGAGAGATCCACCGAGGCCCAGGGCGGATGAGCCTCATCGAAAGGCAGCTTCGTCCAGTAGTGGGCCGTCTTGATGCCGACCACCACATCGCTGTGATCGCTGGCGGCGGCAGCCGCCTTCTTCGGATCGAGATTGCTCACCGTCTGTTCCGGATCACCCATGCCTGGTGCTGAGATGTTCACATAGGCATACATGCGAATCTTCGAGCGTTCGATCACCGTCTCGCGGAAGTGAGCGATCTCCTCGCTGCCGGCCGTGCCAGTGTCGACACAGGTCGTGACGCCCTCCTTGAGGAAGTGCGCATCGCCATCTACGCTGCCCCCAAAACCACCGACACTGGAGCTGCGGGTGATATAGGTGTGGACGTGGATATCGAGCAGACCCGGTACGACCCACAGGCCGCTGCAGTCAACTGTGTGCGTCGCCGGGCCTGACACCTGGCTGCCGACGGCGGCGATCTTGTTGTCTCGAATAGCGACATTTGCCGCGCCATCTATGCCATTGGCGGGATCCACGACATGACCACCGGTGAGCAGCAGGTCGAAGGGGGTCTCAGAAGACATGGGAAAGCTCCGGGCAGGATGGGGTCAAAAGCATGACGGAGGCCCAAGGTAGGCCGGGGTCCTTCTCAGGGTCAACGAGGCCACGTCGTCGTTGACAGCCCTCTTGCGGACAGGGTACACTCTAGACTCACCATGGTGAGTTCAATGAACCCAATCTCCCACGCCCGACCCTCCTTGTTGAATCCACGATTCGGCCACCGATTCATGTGTCTGGCCCTCTGTGTCCTGGTCGCCGGTGGCCTGAATCTCATGGGCTCCGGATGGGCCGTTGCCGACACCGGTTCTGTGCAGCTGACGGACGGTGTGATACCGACGGTGGCCAAACCGGTCGTACATCTGCTCAAACTGCGCACCGTCGACACCGAAGGCGGAATGATCGATCCGGGGCTGACGGCCTACGTGGAACGTGTGGTGGAGGAAGCCGATTCAGCTGGAATTGATGCGCTGGTGTTCGATATCGACACCTTCGGGGGAAGGGTCGATGCAGCGACCATCATTCGTGATGCGATTCTGGACGCGGATCTGCTGACCATCGCCTTCATCAACAACCGCGCCATCTCCGCTGGTGCCCTGATCTCTCTTGCCTGCGACAAGATCGTGATGGTCAAGGGCGGGACCATCGGTGCGAGCACACCCGTTTCGGGTGGCGGCGAAAAGGCGGGTGACAAATATGTGTCGGTCATGCGCGCCGAGATGCGGGCCACTGCCGAGCGCACCGATCGAGACACGGAAATCGCCGAGGCGATGGTGGACGAACGCATCTACATCCCCGGGTTTTCAGACGAGGTGGGCCAGCCGGCTACACTGACGACGGAACAGGCCCTTCAGTATGGGATCGCGGACGAGACGGCCGGATCGCTGCAGCAGATGCTGGAGATCTACGATCTGGGAGACGCCAAGGTTGTAGAGATCGAGATCAACTGGGCAGAACGTGTGGTGCGTCTGCTCACACACCCCATCGTCACCTCCATTCTTCTGTCGGTGGCGATCTTCGGCCTCATCGCCGAGGTGCGCACGCCGGGCTGGGGGTTAGGTGGCTCGTTGGCGCTGATGGCCCTGGCCCTGTTTTTCGGCAGTCATCTCATCGTGCATCTGGCCAACTGGGAAGAGCTGGTCTTGTTCGGGATCGGTCTGGTGCTGCTGTTTGTTGAAATCGCCCTGATTCCCGGATTCGGTTTCGCGGGCGTGGCAGGCATCGTCTGCATGTTGGCAAGCGTCCTGTTGACGAGGCTGCCCGAGTTCACGTTCTGGAGTGTCGATCAAATCGGCGCCGTAGTGGGGCAATTCGCCCTGTCCATGATCGGCGCGGTGGTCGTTTCGGTCTTCGTGCTGAAGTCGCTACCCAAGGTGGCCGCCTTCAATCGCCTGATTCTGAGCAGCGACACGAAGGCTTCGGATGGTTATGTCTCGGCACCGACCACGCAGGATCAGGAATTGGTCGGACTCACGGGCGTTACCGTATCCGAGTTGCGACCGGTGGGCATTGGCTCCTTCGATGGGCGTCGTCTTGACATCATTGCCGAGGGCGAGTTCATCGCTCAACAAACGACGGTCAAAATCATCAGCGCCCATGGCAGCCGTATCGTCGTACGCGCCGTATGAAGGCTACAATGAGAGTCCGAATGAGAGTGGCTACGCGATGATCGAATGGGTTGCCGGCGATGGTCTTCCCTGGGTCTACGCCATCGGCCTGCTGATTCTCGGATTCCTGTTGATCTTGCTCGAGATCTTCGTCATCCCGGGGATGAACATCTTTGGTGTCCTCGGATTCGGTACCGTCTGCATCGGTGTCTTGTTCGCTTACCGACGCCTGGGTCCAGAGGCAGCCGTCATCATTGGCACCTTGGGTATGGCTGGCACAGCCGCCATGGTGTGGATGCTGGTTCACAATCGCGCCTGGCGGCGGATGGTGAATGAAGGCAAGACCGATCGTGCGTCGGGCTTTACGTCGGCGCCAGACGGACTGGCACAACGGCAAGGCGAGATCGGCACGGCCACGACCGACTTGCGCCCGAGTGGCCGCGGGCGATTTGGCGAAGAAGTCCTCGACATCGTAACCCAAGGAAGTTTTCTCGACGCCGGTGAGCGCATCGAGATTATCGAAATTCACGGAAATCGCGTTGTTGTTGAACGAAGTGACGACACAGATTCCCCCAATGTCACCGAATCTCAAGCGCCAGCTGAGGCCGCCGAAGCGTCGACAGACCCGTCGGCGGAAACATCGGTTGAAGATCCGGTCGACGATTCTGGACGAGAAGGAGTGTAGAACACGATGGAAGCTCTCTTTTATCTGGCGATTCTCTTTGCCATCATCATTTTCCTCAGCCTGTTCACGTACTTCGTGCCCATCGGGCTGTGGGTGACGGCCTATTTCTCCGGCGTGAAGGTCAGCATTTTCCGTGATCTGGTCGGAATGCGCCTGCGCAAGGTGCCACCGGGTGCGATCGTGCGGCCGAAGATCAGCGCCGAGAAGGCAGGCATCGAGGTGCCTCTGGCAAGGATGGAAGCCCATTTCCTGGCCGGTGGTCACGTGGAGCAGGTCATCCTGGCCCTGATCAGTGCCGACAAGGCCAACATCGAACTCACCTTCGAGCGCGCAGCCGCCATCGACCTGGCAGGACGCGACGTGCTGGAAGCGGTGAAGGTCTCGGTGAACCCGAAAGTCATTAATACACCCTTGATTGCGGCGGTCGCCAAAGACGGAATCCAGGTGAAGGCGACGGCGCGAGTCACGGTGCGCGCCAACATCGACCGCCTCGTCGGTGGCGCCGGCGAAGAGACGATCATCGCCCGCGTCGGTGAAGGTGTCGTGACCACGATCGGTTCAGCAGAGACGCACAAGAAGGTGTTGGAGAATCCGGACTCGATCTCCAAGACTGTTCTTGGCAAGGGACTCGATTCCGGTACGGCCTTCGAGATTCTATCCGTCGACATCGCCGATGTGGACGTGGGCGACAACATCGGAGCCAAGTTGCAGACCGAACAGGCGGATGCAGATCTCAAGATCGCTCAGGCCAAGGCCGAGGAACGTCGTGCCATGGCGCAGGCCAGGGAGCAGGAGATGACGGCACTCACCGAAGAGATGTCTGCGCGCGTGAAAGAGGCCGAAGCGGAGGTGCCCAAAGCCATCGCCGAAGCGTTCCGAGATGGCAATCTTGGCATCATGGATTATTATCGAATGCGTAACATTCAGTCCGATACGGACATGAGACAGTCGATTTCCGATTCGGACGAAAGCACCGAGAGTTAGTCCGTGGAACAGCTTCTCTTTATCCTTTTTGTGCTGTTCAGCATCGGTTCGGCACTGTTGGAGCGCCGCAAGCGTGCCAAGGCGCTGGAACAGGCGCAGCAGCGAGAGGACGAACGGAAACGGCGACAGGAAGGACAGGAAGCGACCCGTCCTGCGTCGACTCCGATCGAAGAGGACGACGACGACGATGAATGGGGTGGATGGCCCTTTCCCGGTGGCGGCGATCCTTTCGAACAGCCTCGACCGAGAACGGAACCGGCCAGACCCCAGCGGACCGCAGCACCGGCTCCGGATACGGAGTTGGCCGAAGAGCCGGCGCCAGAGGTTGCCGCACCGGTCATGGATGTGCGCGCGTTGCTGGAACAGATTGAGCAACGGTCGCATGAGGCCGAACAGCGGGCTCGTGAAGAAGAAGAGCGGGCCATGCGTCGTGCCGAAGAGGCCCGCAGAGCAGCGACACCCCATAAACGGATCGGCGAGTTGATGCAGCAGAAGATCAGCGAGGCGATGCCGAGGGGTCCGTCGAAGCGAGCGGCCACGTCATGGCGGTTGACGCCGACCACGGCTCGCAAAGCCGTCGTGTACGCCGAAATTCTCGGACCGTGCAAAGCGGAACAGAAGGACGAGGACCGCTGGTCGTAACCTCCACTGCCTACAGCGCGGGCAGTGGCGGTCTGAAGTGAGGTTGAAGCTAGAAGTGGCTCAATGGCCGAAGTGGCGGAATTGGTAGACGCGCTGGATTCAAAATCCTGTGTTCGCAAGGGCGTGTGGGTTCGAGTCCCACCTTCGGCACCATCATAAAA
>PATE01000025.1 GCA_002712305.1 Gemmatimonadota bacterium
GGTCGACCCCCCGGATTGATCTCCGAAATCGTGCATAAGCTCTTATTGCACAGAGTGTTCCCCTACTTTAGATTTGGCCGCTGGCACCATCGTTCCCGGCGCGATGTGGGGTGGGTAACGGGGGCCTGTTTCATGGTTCGACGTGAGGCCGTCGATGGGGCGGGACCTCTCGATGACTCCATGTTCATGTGTTATGAAGACCTCGAGTGGTGCATGAGGCTGCGTGGGGCGGGTTGGAACATCGTATATGACCCTGCCAGCACCGTGATTCATCTGGAGGGACGCAGTATCAACCAGCGGTTTGGCGAGATGCTCGTCGTCAGCCAGCAAAGTCTCTTCTACCTCTTCGACAAACACTTTGGTAGTATACGCCTGTATGTACTGCGGTTGTTCACTCTGATTGAAATGGTCCTGCGCAGTGCCCTGTGGACGTTGTTGTGGATCTTACGACCCACTTCACGCGTCGAGGGAAGACGGCGACTGGGTGCATATCGCACCATTTTCCGCCGCACGTTGACGGACCGGGCTTACTGGGCCCCGGCCCGCTCTGTTGTCACGCCATCGCAGGCCGCCCAAAACTGACGAGAAGATCCCCTTGGAAGATCGCATCCGACTGTTTCGCCCCGCCTTTGGTGATGCCGAAAAGGCCGCCTTGTGTGACACCATCGACAGCATGTGGGTCGGCAGAGGGCCACAGAGCATCGCTTTTGAAGAGCGTTTCGCAGGATTCGTTGGAGTATCCCACGCGGTTGCGCTCAATTCGGCGACGGCGTCCCTGCATCTGGGTCTGTTGTGTGCAGAAGTGGAGGGCCAGGAAGTCCTGACCAGCTCCATGACATGGGTGTCCTCCACCGAGTCGATTCTGTTAGCCGGTGGTCGACCCGTGTTCTGCGATGTAGAGGAGGATACGCTCAACATCGATGTGGAGGACATGGAGCGGAAGATCACGCCCACGACCCGTGCCATTGTCGTCACGCACTACGGGGGTCAGGCCTGTGACATGGACCCGATTCTGGATCTGGCGCGCGCCCATGGTCTGACCGTCATCGAGGACGCGGCCCACGGATGTGGGGGCGAGTACAAAGGCCGCAAACTCGGCAGTCTCGGCGATATCGGCTGTTTCAGTTTCCAGGCGACCAAGAACATGACCACCGGCGACGGTGGGATGATGGTGACCAATGACGATGCTATCGCCGAGCGCGTGCGCAAGTTGCGCTGGTGTGGGATTACGAAACCCACGTGGGAGCGATTCCGACCCGGGCAATTGAACCGATCATGGGTTTATGAAGTCGAAGAGGTGGGCTACAAGTACGAGATGAATGATCTGGCCGCCGCGCTCGGACTGGCGCAGATGGATCGTCTCGAGCAGAGCAACCTGCGACGCCGTGAGTTGATGGAACGCTACCGGGACGCTTTTGCTGACCTGCCCCAGATCGCCCCCCTGGCTGCTCGTGATTTTGCACTCAGCTCGTGTTACAACGCGGTGATCCGCGTCGACCATCGCGACGAACTATTTGCCCATCTCGACAATGACGGCATCGACAGCAATGTCCACTTCTATCCCAATCATCTCTACAAGATCTTCCGACCCTATACGACCCGATTGCCGGTGACCGAAGAGGTGTGGAAGAAGATCCTGTCGATTCCTCTGCATCCATTGCTCACAGATTCGGAGCAGGCGCGTGTGATCGATAGCGTCCGTGCCTTCGTCGAGGGCGCACAGGAGACGTCGACCCACGCCGCCGCCGGCTAGTCGCCGACGCGTTGCGAGCATTCTTCGTCACCCAATACGGGGCACTGGCAGCCAGCAGCAGGACACGTGTCCTGCAGTATCTGCCCTTCCTGCGTCAGCAGGGGATCGATGCGGACGTCCTCACGGTTCTGCCCGATCACGCCATCTCCGGATCCCAACTCGACGTTCGACGTCAGCCTCTGCGCAAGACGCTCTACTACCTGTGGGCGGCCTGGCGCACATGGTCGTGTGGTCTGCGAACCTGGTGGCATGGCCGCAGTCGCGACCTGCTGTTCGTGCAGAAGGTCATCTTCCCTCCGCCCATCCGGTGGCTTCTTCGCCACATGTCGACGCCCGTCGTCTACGATTTCGACGATGCCATCTTTACGACCGAAGTCAGATCAGGTCACTGGCTGGCGCGGGTGAAGGAGAGCCGCAACGCTAGTGGCGTGCCGGCCATGCTCGGCCTGGCCGATCTAGCCGTGGTCGAGAACGAGTACACCGCTGAGTTTGCCCGCCAACACTGCGATGTCCTACAGATCACCGGTCCCATCGACACCACACCGTATGCGGAGATTCGGTCGCGTGTAGCGGACACCGATCCATTCACGGTGGGCTGGATCGGGTCTGGATCGACGGTTGCCTATCTCGAGCTGATCGCTCCCGTTCTGCAGCGACTGGCCCGTGAGCTGAACCTGCGTTTGCTCGTGGTGGGTGCCCAGTTTGAGCTCCACGGCGTCGATGTGGAATGCAAGCCCTGGGCGCTGGAGCAGGAGGCGACAGATCTGGCTCGGTGCCACGTCGGTGTGATGCCCGTGCCGGACGATCCCTGGACTCGAGGCAAGGGGGGCTACAAACTGCTGCAGTATATGGCTTGTGGTCTGCCTGTGGTGACACACCCCATTGGGATCAACACGGTCATCGTCGAAGAGGGGCTGACCGGGTATCTGGCCCCGGACGAAGATACCTGGGTCTCACGATTGACCCAGCTGGGTGAGGATCCGGATCTGCGTCGGCAGATGGGCGAGCGCGGCAAAGCGCGAATCGAAGAGTCGTATGCGCTGCATACGCAGCAACCACGGTTGCTGGCAGCCCTTCAGGGGTTGATGGATCTGGCAGGCCCATGACGGTGCTTAAGAACGCCTTCACTGTCGACTTCGAGGACTGGTTCCAGGGGATCGAACTTGATCCGGCCACCTGGGAAGCCTGCGAAGATCGGCTTGCGGTGGGGACTCTGCGCCTGTTGGATCTGCTGGGGGAGGCCAACGTCCGAGCCACCTTTTTCATACTGGGGTCGGCGGCGGCCACCGCACCGGATCTGGTAAAGGAGATCGCCACCAAGGGGCACGAAATCGGATCCCACGGTTATGGCCACGAATTCGTCTATCGCCTTGGCAAAGAGGCATTTAGGGAGGATCTGGAGAAATCACTGGAAATCCTGGATCGGCTCGTGTCTCAACCCGTTCGAGGCTACCGAGCGCCCTATTTCTCGATCACCCCGGGCTGTGAATGGGCCTTCGATGAGATGGCCGCCTGCGGTCTCTCCTACGATTCCAGCGTATTTCCAGTGCAGAACTATCGTTACGGCGATCCGCTGGCACCACGCTGGTTGCACGAACGGGGCTCCGGGATAACCGAATTGCCCCCTTCCACATGGCGCTGTGCAGGTCGTAACATCCCCGTCGCTGGGGGTGCCTACTTCCGTATCTTTCCTTATACTCTAACCCGATTTGGTCTATTGAAGGCCAATTCCGCAGGTCATCCGGCGGTATTCTACATCCATCCCTGGGAGTTGGATCCCCAACATCCCCGGGTGCCGGTACCGCGTCGGGTTGCTGTGACCCACTATTGGAACTTGAGGGCTACCGAACCGCGTCTGCGACGCCTGCTGGCGGACATGCCGTTTGCATCGGCAGCGGAAGTGATTGAACAGGTTGGCCAGTTCCAAGGGCCTACCCACCTGCCCGGGCCAGATGGCTCGAGGGTTGGTGGTTCTGGTCCGTTGACCGGGTGAGGCGATTGAGCGTACCTGCGGAGCATGCGGTTCGTCGGTATTTCGACGGCGAGGCGGAGAGATTCGACGCCATTTACGACGAGGACAAGAGCCTGTCGCAGAAGTTCGTCGACTCCCTGTTCAGATCAGTCATCCATCGCCGGGTCGCCCTGATGCTGGAGTGGTGCGGCGACCTGACAGACAAACGTGTCCTCGATGTGGGAACCGGCTCGGGACGTTATGCCGTCGAAATGGCCCGTCGAGGTGCACAGGTGGTCGGTCTCGATTTCGCACCTGCCATGGTGGACATGGCAACGGAGGCGGCCCAGAAGGCCGGTGTTGCTGATCGCTGCCATTTTGAGGCGGCAGATTTCCTTGAGTGGTGTGCTCCACATCACTTCGATATCAGTGTGGGACTTGGATTTTTCGACTATACTGCCGATTCGCGCCCATTTCTGGCGAAAATTGCGGAGGTTACAGAGGGGCAGGGCATTTTCAGTTTTCCCATGCGCTGGCGTTTTCGGACGCCAACTCGCTGGATGCGCCTGAAATTGCGTGGTTGCCCCGTCTACTTTTACGGTGAGCAGGAAGTTCGCGAGCTCACTGGCAGGACCACGGGTTGGGGTGACATACGACTGGAGCGGCTCAGTCGCGACTTTCTGGTGAATGTGCACAGCGGCTGACAGATTCAGAATGGCTGAACGACAAGAGTGCCGCTGAGGTCTGATGCGGGGACGAACGGACAAACGATGAAGGTTCTGATCACAGGTGGGGCAGGTTTTATCGGATCTCACCTAGCTGAGCGACACCTCTCGATGGGGGACGAGGTCGATATCATCGACAACCTGTCGACGAGTGACATGACCAATGTTCAACACCTGGAATCTCACAAAAACTGCAATTGCGTCATCGACGATATTCTCAATGTCGATGCCATGCGAAAGCTTGTTTCGGGCTGCGACCTGATCTACCACCTGGCGGCAGCCGTGGGCGTTGAATACGTCTTGCAGAATCCACTTCAGACGCTGACGACGAACATCCGTGGCACCGAGATCGTTCTGGAACTGGCCAACGAACAGAAGAAGCGCGTTGTCCTGCTGTCGACCTCTGAGATCTACGGGAAGAAGAACGGCCACGTTCCCTTCCGGGAAGACAGTGACCGCATCCTCGGTCCCACGACGGTGGTACGCTGGAGCTATTCCACGACCAAGGCCGTCGACGAACTGCTCGCCCTGGCCTACTGGCGCGAGAAGCGATTACCGACGACCATCGTGCGACCCTTCAATGTCATCGGTCCGCGGCAGACGGGTCGCTACGGTATGGTCGTGCCTCGTTTTATCCGGCAGGCCCTGCTCGGCGATCCAATCACCGTATATGACAATGGTGAGCAGACCCGATGCTGGACCTACATCGACGATGACGTCGATGGTCTGATCGCGCTGGCTCAGAGCGAAGAAGCAGCAGCGGGCGAGATTGTGAACCTGGGATCGAATTTCGAGAGCAGCATCAAAGACCTGGCAATCAAGATCAAAGAGCAGACAAATTCAGACTCCGAGATCGCGTTCATTCCCTTCAGCGAGACTCGACGCAACGGTCTCTACGAAGATCTCGTTTACCGCGCTCCCGATCTTGAGAAGATCCGCACCCTCGTCGGGTACGACCCGAAGGTTGATCTCGACGAGGCCCTGCGCCGGATCATCGAAGACTTCAAGAAATAGAAGGTCGCCGAAGGTCGCTGCGCGACCTTTTCGCCATTGCTGCGCAATGGCCCGAGGATCGGCTATCTCTCACTGCTCCTCAATCGCCTTCAACAATCTCGGAATCAGATAGAATCTCAATTGTCCTGCCCCGCGATCGATCCGGATCCAGTCGCTGGCGCCGAAATCGATGCACGCCACACCGGCGGTGGGAAGGCCGACCTGGGCACCACACAATTGGCCGATCCACTCCTCCATCCCCGGATTGTGGGCGATGACCAGAACACACTCCGCCCCTGAGCCGTTGGCCTCCAACGTGCTGTGCAGGGCGGCCGGTGGCGCCAGATACAAGCCCTCGTCGTACTTCACTTCCGGGGCCGACAGGAACGGCAAGACGCCCTCGGCCGTCTCTCGAGCACGATGTGCTGCCGAACAGAGCACCAGGGTGGGCGTCGTGCCGGCGGCGATGGCCCGACCCATCCGTGCCAAATCGCCTCGACCGCGCTTGTTCAGCACCCGGTCGAAGTCCTCCTGACCGGCCACGGACCAGTCAGATTTCGCATGTCGCATGACGATGAGTGTCTTCACGAGAGGTTTTCCTTGGTTGCCTGCGATTTTACCCGGATCTATCTTGTAGACCGGGCCTATTTTGTAGAACCGGCACGCCTGTCAGCGCAAATCGTCTCCCTTCCCCAAAGTTACCTCCCCGCCCCACGAGCATATGTCTGAACCGCTAGAGGTAACCGTCGACATCGTGCCCTCGTCACGATACGAGTTGATCGATGTGGCGCCGCGAGTTCGCGAGCAGGTCGGCGACGCGCTCAATGGCTATCGCAAGGTGCTCTACTGCTCTCATCATACGACGGCGGGGTACCTCGAACAGGGTGTCACTTCTCGACTGGGCACAACCGATGCGCAGTTAGATCCTTTCTTCAAATTCTTTCAGCAGTTGTTTCCGCACAATGCGGGCTACCACCACGACCAGATGCAGCTGCGAGACGAATTGTCCGAGCAGCAGAAGGCGTGCGAGCCGGTCAATGCGGATTCGCATCTGACCTTTATGGGAGCGGGGCTGAAGAATTGTGTCACCTATCTGAATCGTCCCGATGAGTCCGTCTACTTCGTCGAACTCGATGGCGTCTACAACGATGTGCATCGCCAGCGTCGAACGACGGTTCTCGGTTTTGATGGCGAAGACATCGTGCACCGCGAGCGCATCCAGGTGCCTGTCGCATCCGATCATCTCATCGAATCACACAATCTGAAGGACCGTCGCTACGGGTTGTTCCCCCTGTTCGAGGAATGGCTCGATCGCTACGGGATCGAAAAGGGGCGAATCGACATTCGTCTGGCGCCGGAAGAGCGCGATGTGGGGTTGACGGTGAACGAGTACGAGACGCTCCTGGTGCGGAACGATCTGCCCGAAGTGGTGCGTGATCCTCTTCGATACATGGTTCGTCGAGGGCGTAATCTGTTGAAGGATCCGGGCGCGATCCCAGAGAAGACGCGGGACTACGCGACCTATGACCTTATTCATCTCTACAACGAGATGATGGAACACCTGCCTTTCGGCCGTTCCGTCGTCGACAGGATCGTGGCGGTCATGTCGACACCTGCGGCACTCATGCTGCGTCTCAAGCGCAATGTATCTCTGCTGGTTTCCGATGGCGGTGGCAAGACGAATGGGGGCCGCATCGTGCAGGGTACGTACCAAACGCCGATCCTGGTTCAGCATCATAAACCGGCAGATGGCGTGTGCCAGATGGATGTGACGCTACGTCGTTTCCAGTGACGTTACCGCTCGTCGATCTGCCATCTGACGCGTCGCCCATAGCCGATCTGTCTTCTGCGTCCGGTCGGCCTGGAGCCAAAACTCCCGGCCCCTTTTTTTTAGACCTTCACCGCAACGAATGTGACTGTCATGCGTGTCGATCCTTCGATCTTCAAGGCGTACGACATCCGGGGAATCTACCCCAGCCAACTCGATGAAAACACCGCCAGAGGCGTTGGTCGCGCCTTTGCAACGTATCTGAAGCCTGCCCAGGTAGTGGTGGGGCGCGACATGCGCCTCTCCAGTCCGGCCGTGTGCGCGGCTTTGCTCGAAGGCCTGACCCAGCAGAAGGTGAATGTCATCGACATCGGCATGGTCAGTACCGACCAGTACTACTATGCCTGTGCCACGCTCAATCTACCCGGGCTGATGGTCACTGCGTCGCACAACCCACCCGAATACTGTGGGTTCAAGATGGTAAGGAAGATGCCTTATTTGCTGTCCGGCGACGAAGGGATCCAGGATCTGCGGCGGATCATCGAGACCGACGACTACGCCAACGCTCCAGGCGAAGGGCGTATTGAGCAACGTGATCTGAGCGCCGGATTCGTCGACTGTGTCCTGGGTCTCGTCGACACCGAACGAATGCGCCCCCTCAAGGTGGTGGCCGACGCAGGCAATGGCATGGTGGGGCCCATCCTCAAACGGGTCTACGATCGATTGCCCGTCGATCTGGTGGGAATGTATCTCGATCCAGATGGATCGTTGCCCAATCACGGGCTCGACCCGATGAAACAGGAGAATCGGGATGAACTGGAACGTCGTGTGGTCAGCGAAAACGCAGCGATTGGTTTTGCCTTTGACGGCGACGGGGATCGCTTCTTTGCCGTCGATGATCGGGGTCAGTTCGTTCCAGGAGACTTTCTCACGGCCCTGATGGGCTGCTACATGCTCGAGTGCGAACCAGGAGCCAAAGTGATCTCTGACGTTCGCTGCTCGTGGGTCGTGCGTGATCGGATAGAAGGAGCCGGGGGTCGTTCACTGGTTGAGCGTGTGGGCCATTCCTTCATCAAGCCCCGAATGTTCGAAGAAGAGGCGATCTTCGCAGGTGAATTGTCGGGGCATTACTACTTCCGAGATTTTTTTGGTGCCGACTCAGGCATCGTGCCCTCGCTGATTCTGCTGCAGATGTTATCGGATCGCGGTGGCGAATCGCTGTCTCGCCTGCTGTCCTCGATCGAGGATCGATACTTCATCTCCTGGGAGATCAACTCGCGCGTCGAGGATCCGCAGGCCAAACTCGAGGAGTTGGCCCGCCGATATGGCGATGGCCGACTGGAGCAGATCGACGGGATCTCCGTGTCCTACGAAGATTGGCACTTCAACGTGAGGGCCTCCAACACAGAACCCCTGCTGCGGCTGAATCTGGAGGCGCTGACCCAACAGCGCATGGAAGACAAGCGCGACGAGGTTCTGGCGATCATCCGCGCTTGATGATCCTTCAACACGGGTCTTCTGGCCAGTGAACTACGCTCGTGGCCTGTCGGTCACCGCCCTGGCTACGGGACTGACCTTCGCCCTCGGTTTCGCCAACCAGGCCTTGCTGGCTCGGATGCTCGGCGAGGAAGGACGCGGTGCCTTGGCCGCCGTGGCGACGACGGTGTTGCTGGCCACCCTCGTGATAGGTGAATGGGTTAACCGGGGAAATACCTTCATCGCCGGCCATCAGCCCACACGCGCTTCCAGCTTGCTGAGTCTCACCCTTGTCTGGACAGCCCTGCTGAGTGTCGTGTTTGCCATTGGGCTGTGGCTTGCCGGACCGTGGCTGGCCGCAGCGATCTCCGACCAACTATCAGAGAGTCTCTCGGTGCCCGTCCTGTGGTGGGCGGGTGTATTAACGATTCTGCTCGTCGTCCAGCGTGGGGCGCAGGCGATTCTTCTGGGCCTCGATCGACTCCGGCTCTACAACGTCGTTCCCGTCCTCTTCATCGTGGTCTATCTGGGCGGCAACGCACTGTTGGCCGCCACCACTGCGACACCAGACGTTCTCCACGTGCTGGGTGTCTGGTGCGTGGCCGTCGCTCTCTCCGGGGTCGTCGCCATCGCTGCGTGCGGTCGCCCGGTCCTTTTAGATCCACGCCCATTGCTGCGTCAAACCGCTAAGGTGGGGTCGCGGGGCGCCGTGTCGGCAACGCTCGTGTTCCTCATGTTTCGCAGCGTCATCTATCTCGTAGGCGCCCTGATGAGTTTAGAGGCCCTGGGGGTCTTCACGATCGCCGTCATCATCGCGGAGATGATCCAACGGTTGCCCAACATTGCCGGAACGGTGTTGCTGCCGAAGGTGATGGCGGGGCAGGACGCAGATCATACGATGAGTCTGCGAATCGGCCAGATCACGCTGGCCCTGAGCCTACTGGCCTCGGCGGCGGTGGTCCTGTTTGGCCGGTTCTTCATCACCGTCGTGTTCTCTGCCCCCTACGCCGGCGCATACGAACCGCTCTGCCTGATGTTGCCCGGACTCGTCGCCTCGGGTTTCGCTTCGATTCTCAACAGCAAGCTCGTCGCCACAGGTTATCCGCCCGTGACCCTGTGGGCACCCGCCGTCGCCCTGGTGCTGAATGTGGGCCTCAACTACCGGCTGATTCCAGATTGGGGGTTGGCGGGCGCGGCGACCTCGACGTCCGTCGCCTACATCTTCTGGGCCGTCGCCATCACCGTGGCGTATCGGCAACACACCGGACTGCAGTGGCACCGATTGCTTGCCACCTCGGCGGACCACCGGTAGCTTCGCGATATGACCATTCTGCCCTCGGCGAACGAGCGCTTTGATCTGCGCTGGTTCGCCCTCTTCATCGGGTTCCAGCTGCTGGCGGTCGTCGCCGCGATCTGGCTTCCACACAAGCTTCTGCTCGCCGCTGGAATCGTACTGCTGAGTGGAGTCTATCTGGTGGCTGTGTTGTTATGGCCCTGGATCATTGTTCCCGCCATCGTCGCCACCACCGCTCTCGACATTACGGGTCAGCTGATCAAGGAAACGGGTCTGGGAATTCCCGTGACAGGTTTCCACCTGGCTTTTGGTCTGATGATGGTGGGCCTGCTGACCAACACCTTCCTCCGACGACGCGAGATCTTCCCCACCTTTGAGCTCAAAGGGCCGCTGTTTGCCCTGTGGGGGATCATGCTCCTGTCCCTCACCTATACACCCGAAGCAGCCTTCGTGGATGGGACGATCGGTGTGTTCCGCACCCTGTTCCTCATCGCCTTCCTGTACGGCACGCAGATGATGATCGACTCTCGCCGTGCGATGAACCTGGTGGTCATTTCCATGAGTGCCGCGCTCATCGGCGGGGCGCTGCTGGCGGTGGTCCAGATTCTGACGGAGCGCTTTTATCTGCCTGCCAGTTTCGTCATCGCCGTCGGCGCCAATGCGCCGCGCGCTACGGGAACGTTCCACAATCCCAACACTTTCGGCACCTTCCTGATGGCGGGCAGTATATTCCTGCTCGGCATCGCGTTGTTCGGGGGGTTGTCCCGAACACTGCGGGGCTGGCTGCTGCTGGCGACGGCGGCCGGATTCGGCGGCCTCGTGGTCACCTTCAGTCGGGCCAACTGGGTCGCCGCCGCCGTCGGCATCGGTGTGGTCCTGTTTCTCGCCAAGAAACTGCGCTATGCCATCTATGCTGCCGTGATCGGCCTGCTTGCGGTGATGGCCGTCAAGGAATTCGTCCCCTTTGCCGAGCATATCTACCAGCGGCTCATGTCGATTTTCACGCTCTTTGAGCAATTTGGACAGACGGGAAGAGCGAGCAGTTCAGCACGGGTCTATTTCGCCCTGGCGGGCATGGAGATGTGGCTCGACAGCCCACTGTTTGGTACCGGTTGGCGTTCGTTCCCCGTACTCTTTGATCTCTACAAATCGCCGGAATTTCCCCACTGGGTGCCGACGAAGGAATCCCACACGCTCTTCGCCAACATTCTTGCCGAATTGGGTCTGGTTGGATTGACGGCGGCGACCTGGCTCGTGGCGCGCACGCTGCGCCGCGGATGGACATCGATGAATTCGACCGATGATCCCTATCTGCGCGGCGTGATGTGTGGTCTCTTATCGCTGTTCATCGCCTTCCAGGTCAGTCTGTCCTTCACGGCTGACTTCAGCAACAACTTCCTGTGGTTCTTCACGGGGATGATCTTCGCCGTCGCCCAGCTGATCGATCGCTCCACGACGTGAAGCTGCTGATCCTCAGTCATCTTTATCCGCACAGAGCGTCCCATACGAGCGGAATCTTCGTCCACCATCAGGCGACGACGTTGGCCACCCGTGCGCAGGTGCAGCTCGTGGCGCCCACGCCCTGGTGGCCACTCCCCTGGGGCATCTGGGGTCGTCGAAGCCACAGCCCGAGACACGAACAGGTGGGCGGGGTCGATCTGCACCGTCCGCGTTTTCTCGCGTTGCCACGCCGCCTGCGCTTTCATCGGCAGTGGCGCGGATACGAGGCGGCCGTGCGTCGTGTCGTAGACGAACCACCGGATCTGATCCACGCCCACTGTGCCTATCCCGACGGGTATGTAGCGCAACGGTTGGGCAAGTTGTGGGACTGCCCCGTCTACATCACCGTGCACGGCTACGATATTCACGAGCTCCCCGCGCTGAATCCACGATGGAAAATGCTCGTCAGCGAAGCCCTGGCCGGGGCAGACCGAGTCGTGACTGTCAGTGATGAGCTGGCCGGAGGCGCCATGGAATTGGGAACCTCTGAATCGGCCGTACTGCGTCTGCCCAATGGCGTCGATTGCGATCTGTTCGCGCCACGGACGCCGAAGCAGAGGCGTGTGCCCCAGATTCTTTACGTCGGTCGATTTCAGGACGCCAAAGGCATGAGTGTGCTCCTCGATGCGCTCGAACTGCTCAAGGATGGCAAGCGCCAGTTTCGTCTTCGCTGTGTCGGTGGTAACGCACTGCATCCGGCTACCGAATACGAGCAGCAGGCACGTCGTCTGGGGCTTGCGGAACTGGTCCGCTTCGATGACGAGGTTCCATGGCTGCAGATCCCACAGGTGATGGCCGGAGCAGATCTGCTCGTGTTGCCCAGCTTTTCGGAAGGCATGCCGCTGGTTCTGCTCGAAGCGATGGCCGCAGGCCTACCTGTGGTGACGACACGCTGCGGCGGTCCATCGGAAATCGTCGACGACGCGTGGGGAGAGCTGGTCGAACCGGGAGATGTGGCACAACTGGCAGGGGCACTGGCACGCGTTCTGGACCGCCTCTCAGACTACGATCCGGTCGTCCTGCAACAGCGCGCTCGACAGACCTACGATCACCGAGCCCTGGCAGATCGTCTCTTCGACGACTACGAACAGATTCTGGCAGCCCACTGAATGTGTGGCTTGTGCGGCATCGTGCAGCCTTCGGGTCGCCCCGTCGACAGAAATCGTCTCGAACAGATGCGCGACAGCATGCGCCACCGTGGACCGGATGACGAAGGGCTACGCATCGATGGCCAGGTTGGCCTCGGTCACCGACGTCTCAGTATCATCGATCTGACCGAGGCGGGGCGCCAACCCCTGGCCAACGAAGACGGCTGCCTTCATCTCGTGTTCAATGGTGAGCTCTACAACTACGTCGAGCTCGGTGCTGAACTGCGTCAGGCGGGGCATCGATTCGCCTCCCAGACCGACAGCGAAATCGTGCTCCATGCCATTGAAGAGTGGGGGATCGAGGGGGCGCTTCCCCGATTCGTTGGCATGTTTGCCTTCGCCGTGGCTGATCACAACGCCCGGCAGCTGCTGCTGGCGCGAGACCCCCTCGGCATCAAACCCCTCTACTACAAGACCAGTGAATCGCCAGAGGGTGAGTTCCTCTTCGCCTCCGAGCTGCGCGCTCTGTTGCGAGCGGGTGTGGAGGCGACTCCCTCCCTGCCAGCGATCTATGACTTTCTGTCGCTGGAGCGCTTCGATCACGACGACACGACATTCTTCTCCGGGATTCATCAGCTACAGCCCGGTCACTTTCTGCGTATCGAGTTCGACACCCCCTCGCGTGTGCAGCAGATGCCCTATTGGGATCCCAGGCCGGAAACGGCGCGGGCACGGTACGACTACGACCAGCCTGTAGAGACCTTTACCCACCTGTTCGACGACAGCGTTCGGCTCCAACTGCGCAGCGATGTTCCGGTAGGGGTATTTCTCAGCGGCGGTCTCGATTCCAGTGCCATCGTGGAAGCGGCGACACGGCAGAGCACGCAGTCGCTGCAATCTTTCTCAGTCAATTTCGACGATGATGGCTTCGACGAGACGGCCTTCGCGTCACAGGTCGCCGACACATTTGGGACGCAGCATCATCGTTTGACACCAGATGCCGGTGTGCTGAGACAGGAGCTGGCCTCTTTCGTCGAAGCGCAGGAGACGCCGACAAATGGTCCCGGACCGTTCTCCGAGTGGTGTGTCGCACAACTGGCTGCGCAACATGTGAAGGTGGCCCTCAGCGGCCAGGGACCAGATGAGATGCTGGGGGGATACCATCTGTATTTCCTGCCGTATCTGCACGCTCGACTACGACATCGAGACGAAGAGGGACGACGCGTCGGCATCGGTCGTGTCGCCGGTGAAGCGCGTCGAATTGGTGCGCTGACGGGCAGGAGCCCCGCGATCTATCTGGCGGCCGCGATCGGGGCACGGGGGGATGGATTGCGTCGCCGACTCAAGCAGACCCGAGCCCGTCGGCTGATGCAGCCAGAGTTGCTGAACTACGCGGCCGAGGTGACACCGGTGCAGCAGGACTGGCCCGGAGATACGGCACTGGACAGAGCCCTGGCAGAAGCCCTGTTAGGCTGGGGGCTGCGACGGCTTCTGCACTACACCGATCGCAGCACGATGGCCGTCTCTCTCGAAGCGCGCGTGCCTTTCCTCGACCATCGTCTCGTCGAGTTCTGTTTCGGTCTGCCGTATCACACGAAAATCCGTGAGGATCGCAGCAAGTGGATTCTGCGCGAGGCGATGAGCGATCGGTTGCCAGCGCAGATCGTGGAGCGGCGGGACAAGAAGGGGTTCCCCACACCGGTGGGTCGCTGGTTGCGCGAGAGCGAGGATTTCGTCCGCGATCACCTGGCACCATCCATGGTGGGCCGACGAGGGCTGCTGCGCGAGGCGACGGTGGCACGACTCCAGCGGGAACACTTCGCAGGCGATAGGGATCACGGTTGGGCTTTGTGGCGCCTGCTGAACCTAGAACTGTGGTATCAGGCTTTCGTCGACGGTTCGGGGTCGCCGATCAGTGCCGTGTAGAACTCGACCAGGGGTGGTATCTGCGATGACCACGAGTATCGATCGTGAACCGCGTGCAGACCGCCGGCCCGGCATCGCTGCCACACCTCGTCATCGGTGAGAAGTTGCTGCAGCGTGTCGACGATGGTCGAGATATCATGGGGATCGACGGCATAACCACACGCCGCTTCCTCTACGATCTGCCGCCACAAAGGCACATGACTGCACAGGACGGGCACGCCGGCGAGCATGTATTCGAAGAGTTTGGTGGGCAGCGAGTGGAGGTAGTTCGGCTCGGGTTCGAGCAGAGCCAGGCCAACTCGCGCATCTTTGAGGTGGGCATGGGCCTGCACAGGGGCGAGGCGACCCGTAAATTGGATGATCTGGCCCAGGTCGTGGTCCTCGACAAACCGACGAGCCTTATCGGCCTCGCCGGACACATTGATCGGGCCCACAAGCTTGAAGCGAACGCTGGGGATCGCTTCCTTGATTTGCCGGGCGACCTCCAGCATGGTGAACAGCCCGCGACGCTCCGTCAGCGTCCCCACATAGGTGACGACGGGTTCGGGGGGTGGAGCAGAACCACCGTCTGGTAGTGACTCGCTGGCGGGGTAGTTGAGGACGGTCGTGCGGTGTCGATGTGAATAGGCGGGGTCATAGCCGGATTCGGCCAGAACCAGGCCGTCCAGCACGCCCAGGGACCATCGCTCAAGGCGCCGGTACACTCTCGCTATCCAGGGTCTGCTCCAGCGCGGCAACCATTCTTTCATGCCGATCTGGGCAGGCATGTCTTCGTGCATGTCGTAGACAACACGGCGGCCAAGAAGCTTGAGCGTCAGGCCGAGAGGAAGAAGCTCGGGATCGTGGATGACATAGATGCGGGCGCGCACTCGCAAGGCTCGCCCGATCATGAGCAAGGCCCCGAGAAACCGCGTCAGCCGGAATCGGTGGCTGGCGACAGGCCGAATCTCCACCGTGTCATCTGGGGGCGCATCCGTCTCAGCCCGAGCCACGACGGTCACGCGGAAGCCGGCGGCGGCCAGAGAGCGAGCCTGTTTGTGGTAGATCCGGCTGTCGTAAGCGTAGTGAACGGTTGAGAGCGCGCAGATGTCGACCATCGATGAGAAGTCTGCCGCCCACCCCGAGGATTGTCAAATCAATCGATGAGTGAAACCCGAATCGATTTGGGTGTCTTTGACGGCCACAATGCCGCCGCCTGTCTGAGTATCGACGGGCGGGTGGTGGCGGCCTTGCAGGAAGAACGGCTTACGCGTCTGAAAAACGACGTGGGGACACCCGTGCGTGCGATCGAGTGGCTGGCCACTGAATACGAACTGGATCTGTCTCAGATCACCCAGGTTGCCGTCGCGTCGCGTTACGTGGCTCGCATGGAACGACCCGAAGACCTTCTGAAGGGATTCGACCGTCGTTATGAGGGAACGTCGCGCTATCGTCTGGCAACCTGGCTCGGTCGCCAGGATCGATATCGGAACTGGCGAACCGGTTCACGGATACAACAGCGTACCGAGACGCTCACACGTCTTGGATTGCCCCGGGACCGTATTCAGTACTACGACCACCACGAAACCCACGCGGCCACGGCCTATCACGGCCTCCGGCAGGATGATGGAGACTATCTCGTCATCACCCTCGACGGTGGGGGCGATGGGCTCAGCGGCTCGGTGTGGAAAGGGGCTGGGGGGCAACTTCATCCGCTCGCGCAGGTCTCTCAACGAGACAGCCTGGGTGAACTGTATGCCGTGGTCACCCATCTGTTGGGTTTCAAGCCCCTCGAACACGAATTCAAGATCATGGGGATGGCACCCTACGCCGCCGATGAGTATGCCGAACCTGTGGCGGCGATCCTGCGGCGGTATCTGCGCGTCGAACGCCAGGGGCTACGATGGATCTGCGGCGTGCGTGAACCGATCGCCCAGGTCGGGCGTCGGCTTGAGAAGGACCTGCGCCGCGTGCGGTTCGATTCGATCTGCGCGGGGCTGCAGAAGTTCACCGAAGAGGCGATGACACAATGGGTCAGCGCCTGGATCCAGGAGACGGGACTGCGCCGTGTGCTGGTCGCGGGGGGTGTCTTCATGAATGTGAAGGCGAGCAAGGTGATCTGTGAGCTGCCAGAGGTAGACTTCTTCGCCGCGTTTCCCTCGTGCGGTGATGAGTCCCTTCCCTTCGGCGCCTGCTATCTGGCCACCGCCGGTCGAGGCGTCATGCCCGACGGTCTCACCCATGCCTATCTTGGCCCCGAGGTGGGGCTTGAAGAATCACGAGCTGTTGTGGCCGATGCCGGAGAACGCGTGCACGTCGAAGAGCCGGGCGACATGGCCGATCGCGTAGCGGAATTGCTCGCCGACGGCCAGATCGTGGCCCGGGCCTCGGGCAAGATGGAGTTTGGTGCACGCGCCTTGGGCAGTCGCTCGATCCTGGCAGACCCGATCAATCAGGATGTGGTGCGGGTGATCAACCGCATGATCAAGAAGCGTGACTTCTGGATGCCCTTTGCTCCCGTCGTCCGACGCCAGGAAGCGGCGGCGTACTTCCGTAATCCGAAGGATCTACCGTCGCCCTACATGATGAATACTTTCGACTCTACTGACCGGCGAACCGAATTCATGGCCGCCGTGCACAACGCGGATCTCACGGCGCGGCCACAGCTTCTGGAAGACGGACAGAATCCGGGCTATGAGGCGATCCTCGATCGTTTTGCACAGCGCACGGGGCGCCATGTCTTACTCAATACCTCTTTCAATCTGCACGGCGAACCCGTTGTGAGTGGTGCAGCCGACGCGGTAAGGGTGTTGCTCAATTCTGGTCTACGATATCTGGTTCTAGGTGACTTGCTGGTGACCAAACGAGGCGCACCTTGATCGACGAACCGACGACTTTGATGCGCGTCGTCGAATGGCGGGCATGGATCTTCGTGGCGATCGCCGCCTTTGGCGGCACCGTCTACTCCTATCTGCTGTATCCATGCCTGATGTGGTTGTTCACGTTCTGGCGACGTCATATCGTGCCCTCGCCACCGCAGGACTGGCCTTCCGTCAGTCTCGTCATCGCTGCCTACAACGAGCAGGACGTGCTGGCTGCCAAGATCGACAACTCGCTGGCGCTGAACTATCCCGGCCCTGTCCAGGTTGTGGTTGTGTCCGATGGGTCCACGGACTCAACCGAGGACATCGCTCGTTCCTACGAGGGCCGAGAAGGTTATCTGTTTCTCGAGCAACCGCAGAATGCGGGCAAGACGATGGCTCAGAACGAGGCGGTGAAGCAGGCGACGGGTGACTTTCTCGTGTTCTCAGACGCCAACAGCATCTACGAGCCCGATGCGTTGCAGCGTCTGCTGACACCCTTCACCGATCCCACAATCGGTTGTGTCTGTGGAGAGTTGCGCTACGTCAATCCACAGCGAGGTGGCGCAGGTCAGGGAGAGGGTTTCTACTGGCGGTATGAGCAATTCCTCAAACGGCAGGAGAGTCGTCTCGGATCTCTCGTGGGCGCCAACGGCTCGATCTACGCCCTGCGCCGCGAACTGTTCGAGGAGCTCGACTCTGCCATCATTTCCGACTTCATCATGCCGATTCGCATTCGCCGCAACGGTTGGCGAGTCGTCTATGTGGACAATGCGGTGGCCGTCGAAACGAGTGCTCCCGGCTTCGACGACGAGATGCGTCGCCGACGTCGGATCGTTGCTCGGTCTGTCTACAGTCTCTGGAAGGAGCGGGGCGCTCTGCTCCCGCTGTGGTCCTCTTCGGTCTTTGCCTTCGAACTGTGGTCCCACAAAGTCATGCGGTGGCTCGTGCCTGTTTTCCTCCTGATCCTGCTGGTGTCCACGGTGATGTTGGCACTGCAGGGGCATCGATTTGGCACCCCGGCGCTGGTCGCCCAGGCTGTGTTCTATTCTCTGGCTCTGTTGGGGGCCATCCTGCCGCGGTCGTTGGGACGGGTGGGTCTGTTCTACGTGCCCACCTATTTCTGTGCGATCAATCTGGGTGCTCTGCGTGGAATGCTGGGTGCTCTGCGGGGTCAACGACACACGGTGTGGAAGCCGGTGGCTCGCTAACATGTCACAGGTCTGGGTTCTTGTACTGCTGGCGATCAGTGACTTCGTCGGAATCAATCTGGCGACGATCGCGCTGTTGTGGATGAAACATGTGGGCGGCACCCTGGAGGCGGTGACGCGCAGCTGGCAGCAGGCGCATCCGGCCAGCTCTCCGCCCTTTGCATATGTCCTGGATTTCTATCTCTGGGATGCACTGCCCTTCATCTACGTGATCTGGGCCATTCTCTTCGTCTTTCATGGACTGTATCGCCAACGCCAATCCATGTCTCGCTTCGACGAGGCCATCGCCGTGCTCAAAGTCGTCTCCCTCGGCACGGCTCTGCTGTTCATCGCCACCTTCGATCTTCGCGATGTGAGTTTTACCCGTGCTCTCGTCGGCTCCTACTGGCTCGCTCTGGTCGGTCTTGTCGCGGGTGGGCGCATCGTTGTGCGCACTCTGCAGCGACGACTCATTGCCTCCGGGATCGGCCGATGTCGGGCCGTCATCGTCGGCGTCGACGAGCGAGGTGAGCGTCTGCTGCAGAATCTGGCCTCCGCGCCTGCTCAGGGCTACGAAATCGTCGGCTTCGTGGATCCGTCGACTGACCATCTATCGCCAGAACCCTCAGCGGATGAGCCGCAGAAAATCGGCGAGGTGGAGATCCTCGGTGGACTGAAGGATCTTGCCCACATTCTCGGCAGCCGCAGTGTCGAGGCGGTCCTGATCGCGCTGTCGTCGAACAGCCACGAGGATGTGATGAGAATCGTGGAAGCCAGTGGTGGTCCCGGAACGGCGGTGAGTTTCTCGATCACGCCGGATCTCTACGACATTGTCACCGGACACGTGCGGACCAGCCAGATCTACGGCGTACCCCTGATGGAGCTCCAGCCGCAGCTGATGGCCCCATGGGAGGCGGGGTGCAAACGGCTGATCGATATCTCCGTGGCTGTGCTGATTCTGGGAGGTCTGGCGCCGCTGTGGCTACTGACGGCGCTGGCGATTCGGCTCTCGTCGTCGGGGCCGATCCTATTTCGTCAGGAACGGGTCGGGAGACATGGAAAGACCTTCATGATGTACAAGTTCCGTTCCATGGTGCTCGAAGCCGAGCAGGGAACCGGGCCGGTGTGGGTGAAGAGTGAGGATCCACGCGTGACGACCATCGGTCGTGTACTGAGGGCGCTGCATCTGGACGAGATCCCCCAATGTCTCAACTTCCTCAAAGGCGACATGAGTCTGGTCGGTCCCCGCCCCGAACGGCCCTACTTCGTCGACAAGTTCCAACAGGAGATCCCGTTCTACATGCGGCGCTTCAACGTCAAACCGGGATTGCTCGGTTGGGCACAGTCGAAGCACGAATTTGATATGGACTCCAGCGATGTGTCGCGCATTGCCGCCGAACGCCTCGAATACGATCTCTATTACATCGAGAACGCTTCGCTGCTGCTCGATTTCAAGATTATGGTCCGCACGATCTGGTTCGTTCTGGCCGGCAAGAGCACGCGCTGACGAACACAGGCGACGTTGGTGTCTCGATGAGACGTCTCAGATGATCTGGACCGCCAGGACACCCTGACCTACGAAACTCTGACCACAGTACCCTGTTCGGCCTGGACGCGAGCTTTCGCCTCGTCAGCTGGAATGCCGAGTTGTGGCCACGCGTCGGGGGTGACGCGTGAGAGTCTCAGCAGCAGTCGGGACATCTGGGCGGCGTATTCCTTGAGCTCGCGCACGTTGAGCTTGTCCGCCGTGTCCGGGGGCTCGTGATGGTAGTCGGCGTCCGCATGGCGGGCGCGGAAGCGCCAGCGCCACAGGTGGGCCGCATCGATACCGATACGCAAGTACGGAAAGTGATCGGAGGAGTTGTCTAGCTGGGCCATCACGTGACAGGCCAATCCATCTCCCATCGAGTCCAACTGTTCCTGCACCAGACTCCGCAGATGGGGGAACCCCAGAACGATTCCCTTCATCGCTCCCGCTGACAACTCGTCGAGATTGAAGGCCAACCGCGGACGATGGTCACCGGCGTAGTGCCGGTCGACGAACTGGCGCGCCCCATGAAAGCCCTGCTCCTCGGCGGCGTAGGTGACGAAGTGAATCGACCGACCGGGTCTTTGTCCGCACGAGGCTCGCAGTTGACTCAAGACACGGGCCGTCTCGAGTACGGCGATCGTGCCAGACGAATTGTCGTTGCCCCCTGGGGTACCGAAGACCGTGTCATGATGCCCCCCGAGGACCAGGTCTTCCGCCGGCCACCGGTCTCCCTCGAGCACGGCGTGCACATTGGCACTCTTGACGACGGGTGCCTCCGTCCTGACATCGAGGTGTACTCGACAAGACGGGGATCGCCGGATTCGGGCGGCATCCTCCCGCGTTGCCGCGACACAGGGCAAGGGGGGTTCGGTGAAGTTCGGATCGCGCGCGTCCTGGGCCGAATGGTATTCGTGTCGACCCCCGGACTTGGGGTCCACGACGATTGCGGCTGCAGCACCCGCGGCGGCAATCTGACGCAACCGGTAAGCAGGTGGCAAGGGGGTGGTAAAGGGCTCATGCGCCAGGGCGACGAGGGCGACGACGCCATTCAAGGACCCCGCTGCATCGATCTCTCGTTGCGAGCCGAAACCGACATCCACCACCGGTGCTTCCATGTGAAAACTGGGGCAGCGGATGAAAGGGAGTATGTCGAGGGAGAATCCGCCCTCCCTTCCCTCGACCGAACATCGTGCCTCTGCTTTGGACCAGGTCCAACTCGTGAACTCAAACTCCTCGACGTCTACCCGATCGAGACCGTATCCCTGAAGAGTTTTCTCTATATGCTCGATCGTCTGCGACTCGGCATCGGTGCCCGACCAGCGTGGACCGATGGTATCACACAACATCCGCACCTGCTCCTGGATGCGGGATCCGGTCCAGGCTTCGCCAAACAACCAGCGATCTACGTCAGCACTGACCAGCAGTTTCTCAGGGCTTATCTGACCAGCACGAGTTTGCGACTTTGCACCAGGTCACCTGCCTGCAGTCGATACAGATACACACCACTGGCGACGGCTCGACCCGCCCCATCACGCGCATCCCAATGCGCCCGATACGTACCCGCCACGTGTGCGTCGTCGACCAGATCGGTCACGATCTGGCCGGAGAGATTGTAGATCCGCAGTCGGACCCGCTCTGCCGAGGGCACGGCATACTCGATCACCGTTTCGCTGTTGAAGGGATTCGGATAACTCTGGGCGAGTCGGAATGCTGACGGCGACGCTTCCTCATCGAGGATCGCGGTGCGCGCCGATGCGCCGCGCAAACGCACATCGTCCACGTAGATGCGTGCGGCGAAATCACCCCCCAGCGTGACCTCCTGAATCGGAGCGGCTCGACCAAAACGGGACAGAGGGATCTCGATCTGCTGCCAATCCTTGATTGTTGGATCGACGTATCCTTCTTCGATCAGGTCGATCAGACGGCCACACATGTAGATGTTGAAGTCTTCGCCATTGCGCCAGTCGAGGGGGCCGGGATGAAAGGCGAAGGTGACTCGGTCAAAGCGGGTTGGATCCAGTGGCTCGGGCGGACGGTAACGCAGGACCCAATCCCAGTCACCAGAGTTGGTGCGCAACGAAGTCGACACCTCCCCACTGTAGACGAAGAGATCCTCTTGAAGGTCATGCGTGCGATCTTCGAAGAAGGTCTTGTGGATCAGTGTCCAGTCCTCCGCCAGGACCTCGTCGTAGATGACGAAATCCTCCTGCTGCCGAGTCGGCAGCACGGCGATCTGCCACCCCAGATGCACATCGTGCTCCTCAGAGGCACCGTGCACACGAACCCGGATCTTCTTCAGTCCAGGGCGAAGATCAGGTGCCGCTACCATGCGGAACTGCAGGCGGAAGTTACCCTCGCCTGTCGGCACCAATGCAACATCCGCAGGTCCGCCCAATTGGCTCAGATCTGCGGTTGCCATCAAGGGCGAGCCATCCGCTGGGGCCCGTTCGACATGAACCGTCGCATCTATACTCAAGGGCGCGCCAATGGCCAATGAGTCCGGCAGATTGTGGCGTCCCCAATCGGCGGCCACCTGCCCATGCTGGATTCGTATGATCACGTAGTTGTCGCGATCACTGCTGACATAGAGGCTGCCATCGGGTCCGGTGACGATCCCATTCGGACGCCCCCACACGTCTTCCACCTCTACACCTGTCTGAAAGCCCGTGATGAAGTCGGCGATCCGCGCACGACTGCCATCCGGTTCCGCGAACATGGCCAGGACGGAATACCCCTCGATCGGCGCCAGATACGCGTGACCCGCGTGCAGGGCAATGAAGCCTACGTGCCGATACTTCGGGGGAAACTGATCATGGTCGTAGAAGTGGATGGCCATAGGCGCAGTATGGGCCGGCACCATCACAGCAGGGCGCTGCATGGAAGCCACACGCGCTGAATCGGCGGGTGTGATCGGCAGCATGTCGCGATAGTTGGGATTGGTAAAGTCTGCCCAGACCTGATAGCCATAGGCGAAGGGGATGCCGTAGAAGCCACCATCGCGAATGACATCGATCCACTCCGGTGGCGCATCAACCCCTTCCTTATCGTGGCCATTGTTCGTCCCCCACAGTTGCCCTGTGACGGGGTGAATGTCCATGCCGATCAGATTCCGTACCCCCGTGGCATACACACGCCGACCGGTGCCGTCGAGATTGAACTGCAGCACCGAGCCACGTTCGGCGCCGTCCACGCGGCATAGATCACAGGGCCAACCGACACCGAGATACATCTTGCCACCTTCTTCGTCGATGACGAGCGTGCGCGTCGAGTGTGATCCACTGGAGGGGATGTTGTCAGCGAAGATGTGCCGTTCTTCGTAGATACCATCGCCATCTTGGTCACTGTAGCGCAGAATTCGAGGGCGATCACCGACATACAGGTCGCCATTATAGAATTGCAGCGAGTGGGGTCGCTCGAAGTTGGTGGCCACCACGATCGATTCGTCGGCGGCACCGTCACCATCGCGATCGGGCAGTGCGAGAATCTCATCGTCGTTCATGTTGGCTACGTGCAACACGCCATCGTCGTCAAAGGCCATGAATCGAGGGCGATTGAAGTTCTCGAAGGAGGCAAAAACACTGGCGCGGAAACCGGGCGGCAGATTCAGCGACAGATCCTTGGGCAGATGGTCGAACTGGGGCGGAACGTGCACACGCACAGGCTGCAGTCCGAGATCGATACGGGGGGTTAGTCTGAATGTCCCCGGTGGATAGTCATCTTGAGCGCTGCCAATGGTGCTCAGAAACAGGACCAGCAGAACGGCGAGCGTTTTCGAGCGATGCGCATCCATAGGTCGCCTCCAGGAAAAACCAGCCTTACCGGCCAGCGTACGACTTGAGTCGTGTGATGTGCTGTGTGACGGCGGGCACGCCATAGGCGATGGGGCTGCCCACATTCAGGAAACGATATCCCCAGTCGATCTTCTGTTCGATCTCGTCCACATCGACGAGGGTTGTTCCCACGGCGATGCCCGATCCCTCGAGCCGTTTTGGCACTTCTTCCATGATGCTCTGAACTTCTGGTGAGCCGGTCTTGCCCATCACACCCAACGAGGCGGACAGATCAAGAGGGCCTACTAGAATGATGTCGATCTCACCCACCGCGGCAATCGCATCGAGATTGTCCCAGGCCTGTTTCGATTCCAACTGACAGATCAGCAGCGTCTCGTCATTGGCCGATTGGAGCACCTCATTCCAGTCCTCACCGGCAATCCGTGTCCACATGGGCGATAGACCTCGATTGCCCAGCGGCGGATAGTGTGCGGCATCCACGGCGGCGGCAGCCTCTTCGGCCGTGTTCACCTGCGGAATCATGACCAGCACCGCACCCACATCATAGGCCTTCTTGATCAGGGCCGGATCGTTGTTGGCAACACGGATCATCGGCGCCACACCCCGCTGACGCGCCAGGACCGGGATCGTATCGAGGGCTTCCGAGCCGTAGGGCATGTGTTCGGTGTCAATCCACAGAAAATCGATGCCTGTTTCCAGCGTCGGCCCGGCAATATGCGGGGAGAAGGCGGCCAGTCCTGTGCCGAAGACAACCTGGCCGTCGGCGAGTTTCTGTTTGATCGAATTGGGATACATGGAAAGACGTCCTTGGCCTGGTGGTTAGCCCGTGCGCAGGCTGATGAGGATGACGGCACCCAGGACGATGCGGTAGATGGCAAAGGCATGGGTGCCGAAACGTTCGAGAAAACGAAGGAGAAAACCAATACTGACATATCCACTCACAGCGGCCACGGCAATACCGATGGCCAGATTCAGCAACCCGGTCATACCCGGGTCAGCGGCCATCAATTCCATCAACTCAAACAGACCACTGCCCGCGATCGCCGGCAGCCCCAACAGGAAGGAAAATCGCGCAGCCTCGGGTCGAGAAAGGCCGACGAACAGGCCCCCCATGATCGTCGAGCCGGATCGTGAACAACCCGGGATCAGTGCCAGGGCCTGGCACCAGCCGATCAGCTGAATTCGCCAGAAGGTCAGCCGCTCCAGTTTGCGATCACGCTTTCCGATGCGCTCGGCGAGCAACAACAGCAGGGCCAGCACGATGAGGGCCCACGAGATGATCTCGAGATGGCGCAGTTCGTTTTCGATGTAGTCCTTGAAGCCGAGGCCGAACACGACGATGGGAATCGTGGCTGGCACGATGGCCCACGCCATCAGTGAATCGGGGCTGTGGCGCAGATTGCGCTGGGCGATGCCCTGCAGCGCCGCGACGGTCAATCTCTGGATATCCCGGGCAAAGAAGACAAAGACCGCGACCAGAGTGCCAAGCTGAATGGCGGCGGAGAAAGCTGCACCAGGGTCCTCCCAGCCGAAGAGCCACGGAACGATGCGAAGATGCGCCGTGGATGAGATCGGGAGAAACTCCGTCAATCCCTGCACAAGTCCCAGAATCACCGCCTGGAAGGGTGTCATGGGACCTGTTACATCTGTCACGGCGACTCAGTGTCGCCCGCAAGACGACGACACTCCAGGTAGTATCGCTTCTCTTCCGCTTCTCCGAGGGAGAAGGACTTGCGCGGCAGAGGGCCGTCTTGGAGGATGGTGGGAAATAGGGCGTGTTTGTCGATGACCTGCGATACGAGCCCCACATTGCCGGGCTGCGAGCCCACCTTGTGCGCCGTCTCGGCGCCGTGGATATAGTCGACCTGAAGTTCCCCATGTTCGTTGCCGAACCCATTGAGGAATTCCTGCAGGGACACCGCCTCCAGCGAATGAGTGGGCTGATGGACGGTGAGAATGCCCTGGTATGGAGTGCCGTCCCGCCCCCCGGCGACATACGGCAGATGGTGGTCCTCGCTCTCATCGAGACTGTCGCACATCTGCAGCCAGCGGGATCGGTCGTCGACGGCCTCGATTTCAACCTGTGAGCCCTGCTGCCGATAGAAATCTTCCATGGCCGCGAGCAGGGCTCGGTGATCGACGTTGAACACGACCCGATGAATCGGCTCAAAGGTCAACCCGTCGTCGTGCAGATTGACCAACTCGACCAATGCGTGGCGGGCCGGATGGTCCGCCACATGCTGTAGCCCTCCCGCCTGAGACTTGATCTGTTCCCAGACCTCCTTGGCCGTGGCGAAGGAATGGTTGCCATCACCCATCGCATAGAGTAGGGGGTCGGTTCCTGAGCCGTTTGACCCAAAACCAGGTGCTGAGGCCAACGCGCGCAAGGCGGCGATGATCTGCTCGATCAGTGTCGCGTCGGTCACGTGCCAGCCTCGAACCCGACCACCACCAAACATCAACTCCGTGTCGTAGGCCGTCGGAAGGGGAATCTCGGTCAGCGGCTCGATCACCGTACGCTGCGGATCGTCGATGAGAACCAGAATGTGTGGTGCCTCGACCAGCGCATCCTGGCGTACTTCGATACGCGGTGGGAGTCGCTCGAGGACGGTTCCTTCCGTCGTCCGGATCAGGGTCGTGGCGTCCTGGGCATAGGAGTATTGCTCCAGGTCGAGGGCGACCATGAGTCCCCACCGGGAGGGGGCATGTGCCGTCTGCCGATCGACCAACAGGAATCCGGGTTCGCCTTCGACCAGCACATCTGCGTCAAGACACGAACGCATGGCCGATCGGATCTGCTCGATTCGAGCGCCACGATTCTCATCGTGTAGATAGACTTCCGGGTAGATGAGTTGCAGACTCGATGGTTCGTTCCCGACGTGTTCTTCCACCTGCTGCCAGTATTGTGGATCGGATGTGTGCTGATCGCAGGCGATGACCGACCACTTCGCCAGATCGATGTCTGGGCGGGGCAGCATGATGCGGGGCACGGCGAGCGCGATATCGTCGAAACGCATAGGGCCTTGGGTGAGGTCGGTGTGCACATGAATGTGCGATCGAGTGTAGCGGCGGTGTGTAGTGGGGGCAAGGCAAGCGACCTATCTTGAGCGAGGCTTCAAGACGAGGAGCGAGGAGGAGACAGATGATCGACGAACAGGACATTCAGCGGTTTCTAGAGGATGGTGCCTTCACCGTGGACACACCCATCTCGACGGACCGCATCACAGCCGCAGCAGAGGCCCTCGACCGACTGCTTCCCCAAAAGGACGGACGACCCCGATCGGGAGCGACGTGCAACTATGACGATCCGGCACTGATCGATCTCATCCAGGATCCCTTCTTTGAGCAAGTCGCCCGACATGTGTTGGACTCGCCAGCCGTCTATTTCTTCCAGACGGCCATCATCACCGCCTTTCCTCAACCCGGTGTCGAATTCAGTTTCGATCAGCACGTCGATACGCAATACACCCTGAGTGATCTCGACGGATCGCCGCGTCGCTTGACGTGCAGTTTCTTCCTGTGGTTGTCGGATGTGGCTGCAGATCAGGCGCCGATGATGTATCGTCCCGGCAGTCACCGACCCCTGGCGGCCCACTGGGAAACACAAACCGACTTGGTCGATGAGATTCCGCGTATCATTGGCATCAAACTCGCCGATCTCCCTGACCTAAACTATGCCGAGCCGCAGCCACTGCTGGCCAAAGCCGGTCAGGTGTCGGTGCTGACGACGGGCATGGTCCACGGGGCGTCGGTGAATACGGGTGATACGCCGCGCAAGGCCATGGTCATCACTTTCCACGATGTGGATGTGCCCGTCGGGTTGCCCGAGGTGCAGGAAGTCACCAAGCGGAAGTACGACGCGATGCTCCGCAATATCCTTTCACCGGAGCGGCGGCACATCGTTCGGCCCAGCTAAAGTCAGTCACCACGACCTGGAAGTGCGAAAGTGCTGCTGTGTCCGTCTCCAGTACTGCCATGTTCCGATGTTGTGCGAGCAGGGCTGAAAGGATGGGCACTAGTCCCGTCGCATGGAGATCACCCACGAGACCGGTCCACAGTTGTAGTGGGTGGCCTCCGATCTCTCACCCGAGTCCTGATCGATCTGCCAGCGGGTCAGTCGACCCTCTTCGGTGTTACCCGCGGCAAACAGGAATCGGCTGTCCGGGCTGACGGTGATCGGTCGCGGATTCGGATCGGCTAGCGTCAGACCGGTCGGCTGCAGCGATCCGTCCTCATTGACCATGAATCCCGCAACGCTGTGATGGCCACGATTTCCTGAAAAGAGAAACCGGCCATTGGGGCTGATGTGGAGTTGGGAAGGGTGGTTGGGCTCGTCGAATCCCTCTTCGGGCAACGAGGTGAGGGTTTCTTTTGCACTCAGACAACCTGTGGACTCGTCATAGTCCCAGATCGTCACACTCGAGCCCTGTTCACCATTGGTGTAGGCGTAGCGCCCCGACGGGTGAAAACAGAGATGCCGAGGTCCCTGACCTGGGGGAGGCGACACCTGTGGTGGGTCGTTGGCTGTCAGCTTCCCGGTGGCTTCATCGAAGCGGAACTGATAGACACAGTTGGCCTCGTCCACGTGCGGCACGAAAGCAAAACGGTTGCTCGGGTCGGTCTGGATGTAGTGGGCCCGCAGTTCGGTCGGGTTGTGGGAGGTTCGCTGCCCTCCGAGTGCCCCATCGGTGTCGATGGGATCGGTCGTCGCCATGCCATCCGAGTAGTAGGCGCCAAGCAGAAACCGGCCCGTGTTGTCCGTCGAGAGATGGCAGGGATTGCCACCCATCTCGGTCTGTCCCGTGAGTGTCAGATCTCCGTCATCACCGATACGGTAGCTGCGCGCCAGGTGCTGACCATCCACCTGGACACTGACATACAGATGCTGACGATCCGGCGACACGGCCAGGGGCCCGGGAGGTCCATCACAGGCTAGATCGGACAACCGCCGCAAGTCGCCGGCAGAATCGATGGCGTCGACGATGACTTTGGGTTCGGGGCCACCGATGCTGGTGATGAGGTAGTCGGTCATCTGTTCTTCACCTTTTCCCTGCAGACCAATCAACGATCTGTTCGCTGACACGGATCTCGCACAGTCGTGCATGGTCGAGACCATGGGTTGTCTCGATGGTCAGCCGTAGTGCATCGATGGTTGGTGTGGAGTCGAAGTTGTGGATGTTGAGACGCTGATAGTTGTCGGTGATGTGGACGAGGGACTGCCACTGGCCCGAGACCTCCGCCTCCAGTTGATAGGCCTGAATCGTTTCGGGTTGAGCACAGCCATACTTCATGCGTTCGACGTAGGCGTCGGAATGACTCAGGGTCAGCACACGATGAAGACCCGTATCAAACACGAGTTGGACTCGAGCGACCCGGACCGACTTGGGCCAGCGCAGTTCCAGCCACGCGGGGAAACCCTGGGCGGCGTCGCTCATCCACCGGTGTGAGCCCGGGTTGGCCACGTCGGGTGCGGCTCCTCCTTCGCCGTGTACGCTACGGGTCTGACCACTCACGACATTCACTGCTTCACCTCCAGGGACTTCGCTGGAGGCGCGGATCGTGGCCTGAGGCGCCACGTCGTTTTCGTCGCTGTTGGTACAGCCGATGAGGAAGGCATCGTCACGCAGAAGTCGTTGTTGGATCGCGCTGATCGCCTTCGCGTCACCCGCCAGCTGCACCGCCGAACGCTCGTGCAGCGCCGCGAAGGCAGCCGCTGTACCCACGCCCTGGCCGATGACGGCACACGTGGCCATGACACGGGTCGACGAGAATCCAACGTGGGTCGCTGAAATGTTGCGTCCTGCAAACATCAAATTCTCCACGTTGCTTGAGACACAACTACGCAGGGGGATGTCGTACAGGTGTGGGGGTTTGGGTTGATTGCACGGAGGCAGATCCACTGCGTCCACACCCTCTGGAGGATGGGTGTCGAGAGACCATCCACCATAGGCAATCGTGTCATCGAAGGGTCGCGCCGCGAGGATGTCGTTTTCGCTGAGCACATGTTGGCCGACAAAGCGACGACTCTCCCGCTTGCCGGGCAGGAAACCAAACCAGTCTAGGGCCCAGCAATCGGCGCCGTGGTCGCCATCATTCTTGATGTGATTCCACACGCCTAGCATGATCGCCAGCAGTTCGTCCCGGATGGTCTCGTTGTCCTTCACCGTATTCAGAACACCTCCCCATTCGACCCACCAGTAGCCGTATTCGAGGCCGCGATCAACGCCGGGCGCACCGTGGGGCCGTAAGCGAAGGTCGTGCTCCGTGAACTTGCGAACCCAGGGCGGAGCCACGAAGGGGACGGGGTAGTCGTGTTGTCGCGCCTGAAACAGCAGGGTCGACCCGAGGCGCTTGTTGTCGGCCTCTTCCTGTGCCTGGGGTTCACCAAATTCCGCCTTGGATTCGCGACCTTCACGAAAGGCCGCGCCCGCCTCTAGTCCGAGTCGGCCATCACCGGTGCAATCGATGAAGAGGTGGGCTTTGATGTCGAAGCGGTCCTCTGTCGATTGGCGCAGAGCACTGGCTTCGACGATCTGCCCATCAAAGACAGTGGCTCCGTCGACGGCGGTGTTGAGCATGAGGGTCAAGTTCGGCTCCGCCCGGCACTTCTCGTACAGGATCAGGTCGAGCATCGACGCCGAGCGCTGAGGGTTGCGCAGGCTCGTCTCGAGGCGGATCTCCTCGAGGATGCCGCCCTCACGTGCTTCGGTGGCGCTTTCAAGGCCGCGACTGCCGGAGGCGTCGGCGCCGACGATGTGCATGCGAACCTCTGACGAGGCATTGCCCCCCAGCACGGGTCGATCCTGGCACAGAATGACCCTTGCCCCATTTCGGGCTGCAGCCAATGCGCAGGGTACACCGGCGGGTCCGCCACCGGCGACGAGGACGTCGCACTCCAGTTCATGGGTCTGTAGGATGGACATAGGGCAAGGCTCTCCTTTGCCTGGCAAAGTAGCGCACCCATGAGCTGAGACAAGGTTGTCCTTTGAACGAAGCGCGGGTTTTGCAAACAATTGTCTGTCAACGAACGTCAGGNCGAAGGGGAGTCCGTCGAATGGATCCAGCCTGTCTCCAACACACGCTCACAGCCGCTGAGTTAGAGCAATTCGAACGGGACGGGCATTTCGTCCGGACATTTCGCGAAGCCCATCGTCTGCTGTCGCAGGACGCGTGGCTGGTGGACAACGAGGCCGAGATCTGGCGCGGATCCTGAAACTGAGTCAACCCCAGTAGTCTGATCGCTCTCAGCTGTCCATGGCGGCGCGAACGATGTCCCGTGCCTTGAGCAGATCCTCTCTGGAGCGGTAATACTCCAGCACGAAATAGGCGGCCGAAACATGGGCCGCCACCGCCTGCAGATACGCAGGATAGTCGAGCCGACCTGANCCGGTGGGGCCGTAGTCGGAGACTTCGCCATTGTCGGCAAAAACGGCATCCTTGCCGTGAACGATGACGACGTCGGGTCCCAGCATGCGAACCGCGCGCTCCAGGGGGGTGCGATCCGGGCAGAAATTCGCCGCATCGAGACAGACCTTCAGGGCCGATGAACCGACATGATCCTGGAGGCGAAGGAAGGTCTCCGCGCTGCCTACCGAACCAGCCCGCGTGATTTCCACGGCCACATCGACACCGGCGCTTTCGGCTTCCTGGCACAGGCTGCTGATGGCGGAGACGAGTCCGTCGAACATACCGTGATCATCTTCTGTCTCAGGATATCCCGAGGGGTGCCAGACCAGGATGGGGCGCGGATTGTCGCCAAATCGGCCGGCAAGGGCAGCTGTTTTCTGTACACAGCGGATGGCACGGTCCACGTTCGCATCGACGCGGCCTTGAGCACCGACCAGGTCAACATGAACGGTCATCGCCGCCAGAGCGGTATCGCCAGCGGCCATCGTTTCGTCCACGACCTCCGGTGCGGGGTCATCGTCGTCGCCTGAGGCACCGGAGCCAAAGAACATCTGCACGGCATCGAAGCCGAGTTCACGCAACTGGTCCGGTGGTACCGTATCTCCCCGCATCAACCCAAGCTTCATCGGATATCGATCCTATTGTAGGTAAATGGTTGTAGGCGAATGGGTCCTGGTGTGTCCCGGGGCTGAGTATGCAGGAATTGACGGCTGATGGCCATCCACAATGGCGGGCCGTTGACGTACATTGTTTCATCAGNGGCCCGATCCGATGGTGGGTGACCCGAGGGTTCGCCGCGTAAGGCATCCCACCGTCAATGGTCCCACAGACCTTCTCTTCCTCGTACCTGACAGGCTTTATGGAGACGCTCAAGTTCGCAGTTCTACCGGGTGACGGTATCGGACCGGAAGTCATGACCGTCGCTCTGCGTGTGCTGGAACAGGCGGGCCAACGGTTTGGCTTCCGCCCCGACGCGACGCACGCCGACATCGGTGGCATCGCCATCGACAATCACGGCATCGCCTACCCCGACAGCACCCATCAGGTCTGCGAAGAAGCCGACGCGATCCTCTTTGGCTCGGTGGGCGGCCCAAAATGGGAGACGCTGCCGCCGAAGGACCAGCCCGAACGGGCATCTCTGCTGGCGATCCGCAAAGCCTTTTCTCTCTATGCCAACATTCGGCCTGGACTACTCTACGCCGAGATCGCCGATGCGTCGCCCCTCAAGAGAGAGAGGATTCCTGACGGCATCGATATCGTCTGCATCCGCGAGCTCACTGGAGGGATCTACTTCGGTGACAAGTCCACCTCTACGTTGGACAATGGCGAGGAACAGGCCATCGACACCATGGTGTACAAGACGAGCGAGATCGAACGCATTGCTCAGGTGGCCATCGACACAGCACTGGGTCGGGGCAAACGCGTCTGCTCGGTAGACAAGGCGAATGTGCTGGAGTGCTCGGTCCTGTGGAGGAAGGTGGTCGCCGCCTACTTCGCCGAACACGCGCCGCAGATCGAGCTGGATCACATGTATGTGGACAATGCGGCCATGCAGTTGGCGCGCGACCCCAATCAGTTCGATGTGCTGTTCACGGAAAACATGTTTGGTGACATCCTGTCCGACGAAATGGGCGTGATCTGTGGTTCTCTGGGCATGTTGGCCTCTGCATCGCTCGGAGCCCGACAGAATGGTCGGGGCAAACCCTTTGGTCTCTACGAACCCTCGGGAGGCACGGCACCGGACATCGCCGGTCAGGGCATCGCCAATCCCTGCGCCCAGATTCTGTCGGGCGCCCTGATGCTGCGACACAGCTTCGGCCTGAACGAGGAGGCCGACGCCATCGAGACGGCCGTGCGCTCGACCGTCGAAGCGGGTGCCCGTACGGCGGACATCGCCTTTGGGCTGGACTCCGTCGGTAGCGAAGCGATGGGGGAGGCGGTCCTGGAGCGCCTGGCGTAGACTCTCGCCTGTTATGCACTTTGCCTTCGCGAAGGGGCTTGCCGTCGATTCGATCGACGGCAAGCCC
>PATE01000026.1 GCA_002712305.1 Gemmatimonadota bacterium
CATGATCCACCCCTTCCACAAAATGGCGAATCCGACGAACAGCCGGTTCGGTGGCACGTGCCGGATGAGGAACTTTATGAAGGGCCGCAATACCCACGGGAGCGAAGAGACGAAGGGGAAGAGCGTGGCCAGGTTGAACTGGACATCTTTCTCCTTCTCCGAATAGCACGAAAGCACCGATCTCTACTGAATCGAGCTGAAGGGCGTCGTGCTCCTTCAGATCGGATACGCTCTCGTCAAGCAGTGCAGGTGAACCCAGGCCATGAGCGGCGTGCGGGTCCACAGTCGATGGCAGTCGCGCCAGGAGTTGCAGCACCGGCCACGATGCGGCCACCACCAGCAACGAATACACGGACGCTACGATGTAGTGGATCTGTCGCTGAGTCAGGGTCATCGCCGTCAAGGATACAGGTCGCCTCCGCTGGACAGCAAGCTGCGACGGACGCGATCACCGACCCAGTTGACACATTGCCGGCGAAATCGGGCTGAAGAGCAACTGTTGGCGGTTACTCTGAGGTATTGAAGGTCCTCGACTACCACTGTATCGAGTCAGAAGGGATCACCTGGTGTCCGACGGTCACTTCGTGTCCGCCGTCGAGAACTCAGCCTGTGACATGCGCTTGAGCTGGTAGGCGGTCAGCACGATGACCATCGCCCCCAGAACCCAGGCCATGGCGGCGCCAAGTCCGTAGTGGAGATCCATGAAGGTGCGCTCGAAGATGTCGAGTCCGAGCACACGTGTCGCCCCGTTCGGGCCACCGCCCGTCATGGCGAGAATGAAGTCCGTGCCACCCTTGAAGGCGCCGACAATGGCACCTACCAGCTGGATGAGAATGAGGAACTTCACACGTGGCAAGGTGATGTATGCCAGCCGCTGCATGATGCCGGCGCCATCCATGGTGGCCGCCTCGACGAGCTCTTCAGGCACCGTCTTCAGCGCGGCCAGATAGATGATGCAACCCGGGCCTGCCGTTGCCCAGATAGTGGGCAGCACCACGCAGAGCATGGCCAGGTCGGGATCATCGATCCACGACAAGGGCTCGATGGCGAAGGGACCCACCAAACCGGCGAAGAACGTGCCCAGTCCGGACCAACCGCTCACATCTTCAGCGTTCAATCCCCGAGCGATGAGGGTCAGTTCGCTGGGGCCCTGCCATGCGGACAAGACGGGCCACAAGGTGGCGACCAGGAGCGCAGCACCGAAACCGGCAATGGCGGCCCTGACGGGCATCGTCAGCTCCCGCAGTTGATAGGCCATGGATAGCACCAACACGATCAGGCCGAACCAGGTTCCCAGGACCAGCAGCTTGAGCATTGTCGCCTTCACTGGACCCAGATGGTTGAGCAGGAGCAGCAGTTGATTGAAGAAGCCCGACTCTGACGGTTCGTAGAGCTGGCGCCACAGGAAGACCATGATGACGCCGGACACGACGGTGGGCAGATAGAAGATCGTGCGGAAGAGGTATTTCAGTGTCGATGTGGGGACTTCGTCGAGCAGGATGGCGACGAAGATCGGTGGCCAGAAGCCCAGACCGACGGTGAGCAAGACCCAGTAGAAGGTGCGCCCCAGAGAATCCCAGAACCGGTCGTCGTATAGGACGGTGGCGAAGTTGTCGATGCCTACGAAGGCCGAACCGATAACGAGCTCGTAGTCGAACAGCGCCAGGGGTGCGCCCATCAGCAGCGGCAAATACTGCCAGAACAGGACGAGGGACAGGGCGGGCAACACCAGCACATAGGCGGTGCGGTAGTCCCACCAACTACGACGGTCGCCACGTTCGGTCTCCACAGTGGTGAAGATCCGCCATATCCAGGTCAGGGAGCCGACGAAGACGATGATGATGAAGAGCAGGATACTGGCGCCCACGGTGCGGCGTTTCGACCACTCTGCATCGGTCAGTTCGCCAAGCATGAATTTGTCGGTGCGTTCGACGGAGTCGTTCAGTACTTCGAGAATCCGCCGCAGAGCATCTTCCTTCGGCAGTTCCAGCAGTGGCTGCTGCAGGGCCCAGTAGATGGGCTCAGAAACCCTCGTATAGATGAACTGCGTGTTCTTGCCGTAGGGCTCGGGCAGGGCGTGCTCGAGGGCCAGCGCATACGTCTGCTGCCAGCCCGCCGGGACCTGTCGCAGGATGTCGTGGTAGCCGAAGCGCTCGAGAAGATGGGGACGTACGAATCGACCGTAGCCGTTCTCGACGAACACGCGTGTGCGAATGGCTTGGGCCTGTTCGCTGGCGTTGAACCATATGTAGCGCATGATCGCCAATTTCTGGGCCGGCGTTGTCTCCCGAAAGACGCCCAGCATGCGGGCCTGTAACTCGCCACCTCCAGCGCCCCGATGCGAGGAGGGGATCGGCGCGATGCCTACCAGCTCGGGATTGATCGAGGCCAGCATCTCGTCCTCGAGGGTGGCGAACTGGATGCCGATCTGACCGCGCTCCCACTTCAGGTGAGCGTCGTTGCCGGGCATGCCCACATAGACGACACCGTGATGGGTTTTGCCATCGAGCGTGAAGGGTTCTTTGACGAGGCGCAGCAGGTAGTAGATCGCCTCGGCCATCTCGGGCGTGTTGAAGGAGGCACGCCAGCGGCCGGTCTCGTCGCGCGCCATGAACGTGGCGCCGTTGGTGACGAAAAAGGAATAGGCGCCCCAGCTGAGGACCGGTCCGCCCGTAATGCGCAAACCGTATTTGCCGGGCAATGCCTTGATCCTGCGGCTGAACTCCATCAGTTCGTCCCAGTTGGTGGGCGGGACCCGGGGGTCGAGGCCGGCCTGCAGAAACAGGTCCTTCCGATACAGCATCGCCTTGACGAGGACGATCGTCGGCATCGCCCAGATATGCTCACCTGCAGGGATGCCCTCCTTGCCGGTCTCCGCCTCACGATGGATGACCGGCCAGATCGGTTTCGGCACCCGGGCCAGGATCGAGTCGCGCGCGGCGTCGATTTCCACCCGCGATGGGTCGGCGAGGAAGGCCCCCGCCGCCGACTGTCGAACGCGCTCGTCGGCGCTGAGCACACGAGCGAGCAGCACCTCGAGGGGTTCGAGAAACCCGTGATTGATGTAGGTAGCGGACTGGCGGAAGTTGACGTAGATCGCGTGGGGTGGGTTGCCCGACGAGATCCCCATCAACGGCCCCGTGTCAAAGGCGTGCCCCTGAATCTTGGGCATCACGAAGGGCTTAAACTCGTAGTTCGGATGCTGCTTGAGGAAGGCGCGCAGCACGGCGCGGCGGGCCAGCGCGCTGGCGCTGACATTGCTCATCGCCGGCAGATCGCCCGAGGTGACGACGACGAGTTCGTCCGACGTGGGCAGCGTGTCGGTCGCCGGAGATGGCAAAGCCGTCAGAAGCATCCCTGCCGCCACGAGAATCGCCCCGTTTCTGATCGTGCGCATGGCGAGCATCATAGGCGCACCCGTAGGGTGCGGCAAACCACGCCGCAGCCGGATCGTCAGTCTCTACGGATCCTACGTCTCCGGGTGGGGCTGATACAGGGTTTCGGTCGGGATGTCAGTGATCAGGGCGTGGCCAGGGGTATAGGAGATCATGAACGGCAGCCGAGCCTGCTCGGCGACGATTCGGGGCGTGATGCCACACGCCCAGTAGAGACGGTCCGTGCCTTCCGGCACATCGAATCTTTGACCGTTCATGTTGATATCGAGATCGTCAATTCCGAGCTCGTCAGCGTTGTTGCGGCCGATGGGAGCCCCGTGACACTGGGGGAAGTGGCTGGTGAACTCCCATACGTCGTCGATCAGGTGCGGCTCGAAGGCGCGGATCGTAACGGCCATGTTGCCGGAGAAGACGCCGACCGTCTCGCACGGAATCGTCGTGAGCTGGATTGCCGGACCGAAAGCCGCGGGGTACCCCTTGTCGGTCAACAGGCCGTCGAAGGAGACGCTGGAGCCGATGAGGAACGTGACCGTGCGCTCGTCGAAGAACTCGACGATGTCCGCGCGAAGCTCGACCACTTCGCCGTCCCTGACGATGTCGTAGGATCCCAGGTCGGTGCGGATGTCCAGTTGTGCGGCGAACTCGTGACAATCGAATTGCCCGGGGTCCAGCCTTGCGATCAGCGGACAGGGCTTCGGATTCGCTCGACAGAACGCCTCAAAGTCGTCGGCGTATCGTTTGTCGAGAAACGCGACGTTGACGCACAGGTAGCCGGGTAAGGCCCTCGAAGCGAAACCTTCCAGCTGATTGCTACGGCAGGCGAGCCTGACGTCCAGGGGGGTGGCGAATGTCATGGTGACAGAATACGATAGCCCGATCCGTCTGGACAGAGCGGACGCTTGGGACGGCCTCAGGCTGGTGAACCGGGTAGACGCCGTGCAGGCACCGAATTCTCGACGAAGGCCGAGGTCAGTCTCCTTTGGTTATTCGCCTTGTCTGAAGGCGTAGAGATTTCCTGAAAAATCTGCCAGGTAGAGCAACTCGCCCCAGATCGCGGCTGTGGTGAAGACGGGCGCGCCGAGGTCCATCTGCCAGCGGCCCGTGCCGGTGTCGACGTCGATGCCCCGGAAGATCCCATCTGAAGCGGCAACGTAGATCGTGTCGCCACAAAGCACGGGGCAGGTTTCAACAGCCGCCGCACCCGCACTGGAATACGGCACGGTAAACGACAGGGCTTTACCGGTGGGGTGATCCCAGAGTGGCTTCATGGTGTCGCGCGAGTAAGCGGCGACCCCTCTGTCGGCCGTACCCACGATGAACATGTCGCTGGTGATCAGTGGCGCACTGGCAGCATGGAAACTGCCCTCTTCCTGCCGCTGTTGCACGATCTCGCCCGAACGCGGATCGAGGATGAAGAGCGAATTCTGCGCGGCGAGAAAGAACAGATCGTCACGACACGTCACCGTACCATCGCGGAACCGCAAGCCGTGCTCTGCATGCTGCCACAGCAGTTCACCGGTGGCTGCGTCGTGTCCGTAGAGACCGCGCCAGTGGGAGGATGCGACCAGGACGCCGCCACCCAGCGTCATGGTCGGTGTGCTGCCCTCGCCGCCCTCCCAGGCGTCATTGCGCCAGCGTGTCGATCCGTCCGCTACGTCCAGGGCCTGCAAGCTGTGACCAAAGCCGGTGTATACTGACTCGCCATCGGTCACCAGGCCCGAGACAAATCCTGGCAAACGATCGTAGTCCAGATCCTTCTGCCACCGCAGCGCACCCGTGGCGGCATCGACGGCATACGTGAAACCGCGCTGGTCGGTGGCGATGACGGTGCCGGCGGCGTAGACGATCGAGTTCTTCACGGAATTTCTGGTTGGGTAACTCCAGAGTTGCTGGCCTGTCACCGCATCGCAGGCGATGATGGCGCAGTCTTCCGCATTACCGTCGTCAATTGTGGCGGTGAAGACCCGNCCCTGGGCAACGACGGGCGATGCCATGAAGACGCTGCCGCCAACGTTGTGCACCCAGTGAAGTTGCAGCGGCGGCGACAAGGCAGTTGCAGTAGAACCGTCGTGGCCGGCATTGCCCAGGAGATTCGGCCAGTCTGCGGCAGTCTCTGGATCGGTTGTGTTCCCTCCGGGATCTGCTGTTGCCAAGGTGAACTCGGCCTTCGCCGTGAGGGTGCGACCGTTGGCCAACCGGGCCTCTGCCGTGAGCGTGTACGTGGTGACGTCGGTCGTGTCTTGCGGCAACCACGTTGCAGACCAATTCCACGCAGACCGGCCTGTGAGGTCGAACCATCCCGAATCGCTGCTGTCCTGCCAGTCGTTGTCGGCGTCGGCGGGATGGATACGGCAACGTGCCGACACTGTCGGGGAGGGCGTGTGATAGGCGTTGATGGATACGGTGAAGGCCTCGTCGACACTGCGGGGCTGGTGGTCCTGCGTTGGGGACACGACAGTGATGTGGCGATGAACGTAGCTGTAGCGCAATTGCGTCCGAACGCCACCCTCCGCATCGACATCCACGACACGGAAGGCAGCGGGTGAATGATCGATNCCGCCCTTGGCCACGACAGCCGTGCCGAGCGAGATGGGTCCATCAGAGCCGTGACGCTTGTGGAAGTGGCTGTGCCAGTGGCCGTAGAGCCAGGCTTTCAGGTTGCAGGCATTCAACTCGATGACGTTTCCTGCGTCCTCGTTACCATCGCCGAATTCAAAGTTCGGGCCGTTCGTGAGCAGGTCGTGGTTGAAGATGATCTTCGGCTGCTTCTGTGGGAACAAGGCCAANAGGTTCTGCAACCAGGTGAAGATCCGCGCCTGGGAGTAGGAGGGCTCAAAGTCACCGTGGCGCATGGGTGTGACCACAAACAGCACGTTGCCTTCCTCAAAGGAATAGCTCACCGGGCCGACGTGCGTCTCGAAGAACTGCTCGCCATAGTCGCCGGCCAGCAGGTCGTGGTTGCCGAGGCTGGTGTAGACCGGTGTTCCCATGGTCGTGCTGGTGACGTTGCGGCTGTGCCAGTCGATACCTCGAGCGTAGCACAAGTCACCCGTGTGAAAGAGGAATGCGGGCCTTGTGTCGCGCACAAAGTCCTTCAGTTCGTCCAGCCAATCACCCATTTCGGCCGTTTCCGTATCGGCAATATGGACGAAGGTGAAGTGTTCCCGTCGCGGTTTGGGCCGCATGGCGAAGTCGTAGCTGGCGACCGCGGCGTCGGTGCGGATGAAATGACAGGAAACAGCAAGGTCGGACGGCTGGTGGATGCTGATGAACCGGGTGTCGTCGTGGCCGGGCAACTCGAAGCACCCCTCGGCATCGGTACGCACGACGTGGAGTCCGTCGCTAACCGGTACACCTTCGATGCCCTGACATTGCGTGTCAGCATTGTTGAAGACTCGACCGCGAAAAGGTCTCATGGGCCGTCCTGNCTCAACATTGTGCCCTGGGTCTGCGCGCCGAGTGAGATGTCGAATGCCATGGTGACAGGATACGATCACTCGATCCGTCTGGACAGAGCGGAGGCGACCCGCAGTGCAACACGAGGCCACGACTTGCCCCTCACAGCGAGGGTGCATTCGTTGAGTGCAGAACGCCGACGCCTTGTGCCCTCGCCGTGGAGTCTGCCGTGACCGATCGCCCGAACATCCTTCTGATCACCACCGACCAGCAACGGGGCGACTGCATCGCCGCCGATCCCCTGGCGCCGCCGCCTCTGCAGACACCGAATCTCGATTTCCTGGCGCGTTCGGGTGCCCATTTCCTGCATGCCTACGCCGAGTGCCCCAGTTGCATCCCGGCGCGCCGCACGTTGCTGTCGGGCATGGCGCCTGCCGCCAACGGCGCTGTCGGTTTTCGTGGTGCGGAGTGGAACCCACCGGCGACGCTCGCGGGCGAACTGTCCAGTGCCGGCTATCAGACGGAGATGATCGGCAAGCTGCACTTGAGTCCCTTNCGACGCCGATACGGCTTCGATCACATGCAGCTCGCCGACGCGACGCGTGGCGCCGACAACGAATACGTCGACTGGCTTCAAACCGTNCACGGCCGCACCGANGTACATCCGGGCATGGCCCACGGTGTCTCGTCCAACGGCTGGGTCGGCCGGCCCCACCACCTGCCCGAAGAACAGATGCACACGTTCTGGGTCATCGATCGGGCGATGGCCTTTCTGCAGCGGCGTGACACGAGTTGCCCGTTCTTCCTCAATCTCTCCTTCATCGATCCCCATCCTCCTCTGACACCGCCGCGCCCCTACTACGACCGCTACATCGATCGCGAATTGCCCGCGCCCGACATTGGCGACTGGGCCGACGATCTGGGTGGTCCGCAGCGTGGCCTGGATCCAAACGCGGCACAGATTCATCTCGACACGGATCAGATGCGTTGTGCCCGTGCCGCCTACTATGGCATGATCAACTTCATCGACGATCAGATTGGCCGGCTGCTGCAGTTCGCCGCGCTGCGCGACACGTTNATCGTGTTCACCTCCGATCACGGCGAGATGCTGGGCGATCACCATCTGTTCCGGAAGACGTGGCCCTACGAGGCCTCGGCGCGGGTGCCCTTCATCGTGCGACCGCCATCGGCCTGGGGGCTGCAGGGCGAGCAGCGCCCCGCAACGCCGGTGGGCCTGCAGGACATCATGCCCACGTTGCTCGACGCCGCCGGTGCAGACGTGGCGGCTTCGTGCAGCGGCCACAGTCTGTTGCCGCTGCTGCGCGGGCAGACAGATCGTGTGCGGGATGTGTTGCACGGCGAGCATGCCGGTTGTTATGCGGCCGAACACGGCAACCACTTCCTGACCGACGACCGCTACAAATACATCTGGTATTCGCAGACGGGCAGGGAGCAATTGTTCGACTTGGCCGAGGACCCTCGTGAGTTGCACGATCTGGCCCCCGATACCGGGTCGAGTGCTCTGCTTCAGAGCTGGCGGGCGCGTCTCGCCGAGGTGCTGGATGGCCGGCCCGAAGGCTGGGTCCAGAATGGCGAACTTGCAGCTGCCCCGCACACACCCCTTATGCCGGGATACGATCCCGACACGATCTACCCCTTTCTGTAAGCAAGGAGCCAGCACGTGTCGACCACCTACGAATTAAGCGCCGAGCAGAAGTACCGGTTCGACCTCCAGGGTTACATCGTCCTCGAGGGGCACTACGATGCCAGTGCCATCGAGGAGCTTCACGCAGGGATCGACGAACTTCAGGCGATCCCCGTCGAGCACGAGGCCTACTCGAAGCTCGGCGTCGCCAGCTACGCTCGGGCGGCGGCCATGAACGATCCACAGCACCCGGTCTGGAACGGCGACCACCGCATCGATCGCGTCCATCCCGAGACAGGCACTGTTGGAAGGGTGGACCACGCCCTGTGCGGCACCGACAAGTTCGACCTCATCGTGCGGGATCCGATCCTGAAGGCGATTCACACCACCCTTGCCGGTGGTGACGTCTTCATCTCGGCGACCTACTTCATCGAAAAGGTGGGACCCGTGAAGGGCGGCGGTCTCCACAACGGCGGCTTCCCGTTCGACCGTGACATCTACTACGCCTACGACCATACCAATCAGCGGTTCGCCTGTTCGAGCACCAAAAGCGTCGTGATTCTTTCCGACATGACAAAGATCGAGAGTGGCCCCTTTGCGGCGATACCCGGCAGCCACAAGGCAAACTTCGCCTGCCCTTTCGACATGAGCGACGCCAGCGAGAACCCGATGGCTGTGCCGGTGTTCGCGGCACCCGGCGACGTGATCATCTTCTCCGAAGGCATGACCCACAACGCCTTTCCGGTGACGGACCACTCCACGCGGCGCTCCGTGTTCTTCTGTTATATGCCTGCCATCGGGCGCAACAACCTGCCCGATCACCGCATGTCCATCTATCCCGATCACGTGCTTGAGCGTCTCCCGGACCAGGCAGAACTCCTCACGTCGCCCGGCTATATCTGAGTGGACCGCCGGTGATCCTGCACTGCTGGTCGAGCCCGGCGAATCAAGGCAACGGTGGAAACGGCGAAGGCTGCAGCGTATCCTCGGTAGCATCCTCTTTCGCCTGACGCCCGAGCGACGCCGGTGACCTCCGAACCCTCCAGCCTCCCAACTCACGATCCCGAACGGTCCGCCGAACTGCTGCGCGCCAACATCCGCGAACTCGGCACGATGCTTGGCGANATCATCCGCGAGCAATGGGGCGACGACTTCTACGATCTGGTCGAGGACGTTCGGCAGAGCACGATCCGGCTGCGCGAGCAGCCGGACGCCGACGAGCAGGATCGTCTCTTTGACCGGCTGAGCGAGGCCAGCCTCGAGCAGGTCACGCGACTGGTGCGCGCTTTCACGATCTACTTTCACCTCGCCAACACAGTGGAACAGCACCACCGAGTCGGTCCGGCGGGTGCACACCCCGAGCACGAGATGGGCGCCGTACTGCGTCGAGCCCTGGATTCGGGCGCGACACGGGAAGACATCGCTCTACTCGCTCAANGGACCCATGTACGGCCCGTGTTCACCGCCCACCCGACCGAAGCAGCGCGCCGCTCGATTCTGACCAAGCTGCAGTCCCTCGACCGCGAGCTCGACATCTGGAACGCTGCAATGACGTCAGATCGAGAGCGGCAGCGGTCTCGGCAGCGAGTCGCCGAGATGATCACCGGCCTGCTGCAGACCGACGAACTGCGGCGCGACCGGCCCGAACCGCTCGACGAAGCGCGCAATGTCATCTACTACCTCGAGCAGCTCTTCGACCATCTCGTCATCGATGCCGTCGATGCGCACAACGAAGCGTTGCACGAAGCAGGAATTCCCCTGTGCGCCAGCGCGCCGTTGCGCTTNGGCACCTGGGTCGGCGGGGACCGCGACGGCAATCCTTTCGTTACAACCGAGGTCACGCGAGATGTGATCGGATTGCAGAGCGAACGNGCACTTCGCCTTCTGCAGGACCAGGTTCGAGACGTTGCCGCTGAACTGAGTCAGTCGATGCAGCTGGTGCAGATCGCCGACGAACTGCGTGAATCACTTGAACGGGATCGTGAACTACAGCCGGATGTCTATCCGCGGTATNCCCGTCTCAATGCCGAAGAGCCGTATCGGCTCAAGTGCGCCCACATCTATCATCGGCTCGAGAACATGCGCGCCGTCGCTCGCTCGTGGGAAGAACCCTCGGGACCGGTGTACACTGAAGCGTCACAGCTCGTCGACGACCTGCTGGTGATGCAGCGATCTCTCAATGCACAAGGAGGCACACGCATTGCTCGCGGGGCCCTGAGCCGGCTGGTCACGAATGTCCAGGCCTTCGGATTCACTCTGGCACAGATGGACATTCGGGAGGACTCCGAGGTGACGAACCGCGTGATTGGCGAGCTCGTCGATCGCGTGGATGAGGCGGGTCTTCCCCTGGTCGAGCATTCCGACGAGGACCGCGCTGCACGTCTGTCGACGGAGGTGAGCAATCCGCGGACCCTTGGCAGTCCCGCCGTGCCGCATTCTGAAGAGACCCACCGGGTCCTCGGACTGCTCGACATGGTGCGCAGNATCCAGGACCGCTACGGCGTCGATACGGTCGATACGTGGATCATCTCGATGACGGGGCATAGCGCCGACCTGCTCGCCGTGCTCGTGCTGGCCAAGGAGGTCGGTCTCATCGATCCCACGGCCGATGTCGCCCGATTGAAGGTCGTACCCCTGTTTGAGACCATCGACGATCTGCGCACGGCCGCGTCCATCATGGATGCCTATTGGANCGATCCGGTCGTGCGGCGCATCATNGCGCTGCAGGGAGACGTCGCCGAAGTGATGGTGGGCTACTCCGATTCCTGCAAGGATGGAGGCATCACGACGTCACAGTGGGAGCTGTATCGAGCCCAGATGAGCCTGCGTGATACGGCACGCCAACACGGGATCTCCCTCACCCTGTTCCACGGTCGNGGTGGCANNGTNGGCCGNGGTGGCGGTCCGACACGAGATGGGATTCTCGCCCAACCGTCGGCGACGATCGATGGACGAATCAAGCTCACCGAGCAGGGGGAGGTCATCTCCGACCATTGGGGCAACCGACGCATCGCCGCCAGTCAGCTCGACCTGCTGCTCGCTTCGGTGACCGAAGCGTCGCTCTTACACCTGGAACCGCACCACAGTCCCGCTTTTCACGAGCGCTGGTTCGGCACGATGGACCAGATCTCCGACACCGCCTACGGGAAATACCGCACCCTGGTCGAACGAGAGGGATTCGTCCAGTACTTCCTCCACGCCACACCGGTGGAGGAACTCGGCGGCATGAACATCGGGTCGCGGCCGGCGAGGAGGCGGGGCGATATCTCGGGCTTGAGTGGCTTGCGCGCCATCCCCTGGGTTTTCGGCTGGACGCAGTCACGACAGATCGTGCCCGGGTGGTACGGACTCGGCACGGCCCTGGAGGCGGCAGAGCAGGAGGATCTCGGCGAGATCATCGATGAGATGCATGTGTCGTGGAGCTTCTTCCAAAGCCTGATCTCCAATGTGGAAATGACGCTGGTGAAGACCGACATGGGGATCGCACGGCGCTACGTGCGTGAACTCGTCGATCCGGATCTCCACGCCATCTTCGAAGACATCGAGCAGGAACACGATCGCACACTGGCCCAGATCATGCGGATCACACGACAGGACGGCCTGCTCGCCGAGCAGCCGGTCCTGCAGCGGACGCTGCGGGTGCGTGACCCGTATATCGATCCGCTCAACTATCTCCAGATCGCGCTGCTCAAACGCCAGCGCTCGCACGCTGACCGTGAAGAGGATGGGCTGGAGCATCGGGCTCTGCTGCTGACGATCAACGGGATCGCGGCGGGTCTGAAGAATACCGGCTGAAGAGCACGGCTGACCTGAGACCGACGGGCACCGAGTATTGGGGGAGTCGTTGAGGTTGTGCTGGTCTCGGAGTTTTCAAGGGTCAGAATCGGGGCGGTGTTGCAGGCACACGAACAAGGCCTACTCTCTACCTCATGATCCGACTCACAGTAAGCTCTCCGGCCAGGACCGTCCTCCAATCCGGTCTGCTTGCATCGCTCCTGTTGTGGCCTGCCGTTTCGCCTTCTCTGGATCGTACTACGGTTTCACCCGCGATCTGGCCTGGATGGAGCGCCAGGCTTTTCTCGGCTGTCTACAGTGGTTGGGTGAGCAGTAGCGGCGGCACCGCCTGAAGGTGACGCTGTCGAAGCAGAGCCCTATCGTTTTCGGTCAGTGCGGGAATGTGGTCGACATCAGGAGACGAAGATGCTCACCGACCAACAGAAGAACCACTACGACGCCTTCGGATTCATCTTCTGCCGTCAGCTCTTCAACCCACAGGAGATGGCTCGACTCACGACCATCTTCGATCAGGTCATGGAAGATGCACGAGACGGGGATCCTCTCGGTGAGGACGGCCAGTCTGCCGTCGAACTGATCGAGGCTACGTCTGATCTCGAGTGGATCCTTCACGACGACCGGATCTATGAGACGGTCTGTCAGCTGCTCGGGGAGGACTTCATCTGGGGCGGATCCGAGTGCAACATCACCGCCCATCAACAGCATCGCTGGCATGCGGACCGTTTCGGCTCCAGCGAGACCCACTACCATCGCCTGAAGATCATGATCTATCTCGACGAGACTCGCGCAGAGCGAGGTTGCCTGCGCGTATTGCCCGGCTCGCATCGAGATCCTTACCACACCACGCTCGGTCCACTCATTTCGCAGACGACCACGGTGGCCGAAGAACATTTCGATATGCCCGGTGAAGACCTGCCGGCGTATGCGGTCGAAGCCCGCCCGGGAGATGTCCTGTTCTTCTGCCATACCTTGTGGCACGGGGTCTACCATTCCTTTCCGGGGCGTCGTTTCATGGCCCTGAAGTACGCTGAACGTCCCACGGAACCGGCTCACATCGAATCCCTCGATCGATACAGCAGGGGCGTCGTGTTTCAGCCACCCAAGGTCCTGCAGCAGAGTACGAATCCGCGCCTGCGGCGGATGGTGGAGGGCCTTTCAGAGATAGCACCCAGCTGATGAAGATCACCGCTCTGCGCACCCACAAGTTCAGTGTGCCCACGGGGCAGGAGATTCGTGATCCGGCGACGGGACAGCTTCTGTGTTCAACGTCAAAGCCCTGGCTGTTTCTGCAGCTCGAAACCGACGGCGGGATTACGGGATGGGGCGAGGGTACGGGAGAATGGTTGACCGAACCCGTCGAGGCGACCCTGCATGCCTGGTCCGAGTTGCTGGTCGGACGTGATCCGCTGCAGGTATCGGCTCTGTGTGAAGACATTCAGGATCGGCTGCCGTGGAAGGGAGGGCCCGTTTTCGGGTCGGCGATCTCGGCAATCAATCAGGCCCTCTATGACATCGCCGGGCGTGCCTGGAATGTGCCCGTCCATACGATTCTGGGTGGCAAGCGCCGAGAGCAGGTACGCGTGTACGCCCACACATCACTTGAGTCACCCGAGGTGGCCGTAGAGGGTGCGCTGGCCGTGCAGAAGGCAGGATACGCGGGCGTCAAAGCGAATCCACTGGAGGCGCGGACCTGGCAGCGAGATTCGGCAGCCGTCACGCAGTCGGTCGACTGTGTCGAGGCCGTGCGAAAAGCCCTGGGGGATTCCTTCGACATTCTGTTGGATGCCCACGGAAGCCCTACGGTGGAACTCTCCGTCGAGTTTGCCGAGGCGATCGCTGCATTCCGACCACTGTTCCTGGAAGAGCCGGTCAAGGTTGGTTCTCTCGAAGCGTTGGAAGAGGTCTCGAGCAAGAGTCCCGTCCCCATCGCCACCGGCGAAAAACTCTTCCACATCCGTGACTTCCTGCCCCTCATTGAGGCTCGGGCCTGCGCTTATCTACAACCCGATGTCTGTCACGCCTTCGGCATCGATGGACTGGTGGAGATCGGTCGCGCCGCTCTTCATGCGCAGATGCAGATGGCCCCGCACAATGCAGGGGGGCCTCTGTGTCTGGCAGCGTCGCTGACGGCGAATGCCGTGACGCCGAACTTTCTGATTCAGGAGCTTGGCGACGCCTGGTTTCGTCGCTTCCACACGTACGTCGAACACGACTGGCGTATCGAGGGTGGGCACATCAACGTGTCCGATGCCCCAGGTCTGGGGTTGACGGTGAAACTACAGGACATTGAGTCTCTGCCATATGAACCGATGCCCTATCGACAGTATCGCCACGAAGATGGCAGCTGGAAGGGCTGGTAGGGTCGTTGCGGATTCTGCTGCTCGTGGTGGGTACGATGAGTGTCATCGCCGGACTTATCGGGATCTTGCTGCCCCTGGTACCGACGACACCCTTCCTGCTGTTGGCGGCCTGGTGTTTTGCACGAAGCTCGCCACGATTCTACCGGCTGCTTCTCGGCAACCGCTGGCTGGGCCCCTACATCCGCAATTACCGAGAGGGCCGCGGGCTGACCATGGCGGCCAAGGTCTCCACTCTCGTCGTGCTCTGGCTCGCCATCGCGTCGACGGTGTGGTTCATCGCCCCCATGCCCTGGGCCCGTGTCGTCCTGATTGCCATCGCCACGGGTGTGACGATCTATCTACTCCGGTTGCCAACCACCACAGCCGAGGCAAGCCAGACACGCGCCGAAGCCGGCGCTCCGGCTGAGACAGGCTGGGACTGAAACTGACCCCGCCTGAGGCTGACTCTTTCGCTGCTCTAGTCGGGTGAGACCGTCAGCGCCAGAGAAGTTTCCTCGCTGTGGTTCCAAGAATGGCGGCCTTGTCCTGCGCACTCAGAAAGTCGGCGTGGCGCACCAGGTCGACACCTGCCAGGACCTCCGTGGGCGGGTCGTCCAGCTTCGATGGCCCACCACAGTCACTCTCCCACATGCAACGGTCGGCGCCAAAGGCTTTTACGACCTGGCGCAGCAGCACGGCGACCCCTGCAAAGGGTGCTTCCTCGTCGCTGAGTGCATGCACGGGGCCAAACTTCACGAACACCTTCGGATGATCCGCCAGATCGACCAACTGCTGAAGATCGTCTGCGGCGACGGCGCCTTCCTTCATTCGCACACCGCCCACGTGATCGATGATCACGGCGGTCTGTGGGAACCGTTCGCACATACGTCCAATCTCCGGCAGATCCTCGGAGGCAGCGAGAAAAGACAGCACCAGGTCATCCTCGGCGGCGGTGGCGAACATGCGCTCGTAGCCGTCCTGATTCAGCCACTGATCGGGCTGCCCCCACTGGGGTTGGGCGGCACGGCTGCGAATGCGAAAGGCGCGGATTCCGCCCTTGGCCAGATCGCGCATGACACGATCAGGAGACCCCACCGACACATCGGAAACGGCGGGGATGATGCCCGTGCCCGTGAATAACTCAGGATCCGATCCGATGAGGTCGAGGATGTAGCTGTGATCGAGGCCATACCACGTCATCTGGATCAGATTGATCCCCGCCACTGCCTCACCGAACCGGCCGGTGTTGGTCCGGTGATCGTCCGGCGTATAGGAGGGCAACCACAGATCCGACGGTTCGAACCCCGGTGCCAACGGGTAATGCTCTACGTCGGGACTCCATACGTGGATGTGGGCATCGACGATCACCGGACGCGACCTACTGCCAGTAGGAGAGGATGAAGCTGAAGCTCAGCAGCCGCACCAGATCGAAGCTCGAATTGATCACCACGAGTCCCCACTTCCGCTGCTCCCAGGCGACGCGCTCGATCTGCAGGGGCAGGAAGAATCCCAACCATGTCCACAGGGCACTGTTGAGGGCATACACGGATGGGACATCGTCCATTCCCGCACCCCACGTCGAGGGTTACCACGCTTCGATGTTGTGGGCAAGGACGGTGGCGATGAGAAAGGATCCGAGGGCGTACAGTGCCATGGACTTCGCCATGGCGGCACCGCCGGGTTCCTCCATGTTCCAGACCCATGTGACGGGCCCAGGCTTTGCCGAACAGGGGTCCGAACCACAGAAACCCCACAGGCATGGCGGCAACGACACAAACGATGATCGTGGCGAAATTGACATTGATCTCTGGTTGCATGCGCCTTTCCTCCTCGTGGCGGGTCGCACCAGCGCCAATGATGGTGGATTCGTCTCAGGGCCGCAAAATCAGGGTATCCAGGCGTTTAGAGCTTTGGCGAAGTCGATGTCCGCCTGTGTGATGCCCCCTTCGCTGTGCGTGGTGACGGCTACGGCCACCGTGCGAGAACCCGTGTCGAGGGAAAAGTCTGGATGGTGATTCTGTGCCGCGATCGTGCCGACCACATGCTGCAGGAAGGCGGTGATCTGGCTGAAGTTCGCCAGCACGAAGTCTCGCTGAATCATCAGACCGTCACGGGTCCAACCATCCAACGAGGCCAACGCTTCGTTGACTTCGGCTGTGCTGAGGGTGCTCTTGTCTTCCACGATGTTTCTCTCACCCGTCGACCTGCGCACCACCGATGGGCTGTGACGCGGCGGACTGAATCTGCTTGGCGTACCGTTCTTCGCCCATGACCTGCTTCTTGTTCAGCAGGCGACTCTCGTTGGGCACGATACCAAGACTGCGATCTTCGATGGGGAATCGGATCGGTGCGAATCCCTGACGATGAGATTCACGCAGCCCCACAGCGATCTCCAGGACCTTCCGCATGTTGTCGCCGCTGCAGCGTGGCTCCTTGTTGTGATCCAGCGCGTCGACGATCGACTCCATACCGCCTCGTTGGCGAGAGCCGCTCGGCTCCATCCAGCCTGCAGTGCCGCCGAACTCCTCAAAGACCGATTCGTCCTCGGCGAGGGGACCATTGGCCTCACCACGCCATAGATGACCACTTCCCCAATTGGTGTGATACACGGCCTTCGAGCACACGACCTCGATGCCCTCAAGGGCAGAGCGCTTGTGACTGATGGAGGCATCGATGCCATTGGCGAAACGAATGTGGCCACCCATTCCCTGATCATGATCGCTAGCGGGATCTCCCGAGCACCAACCTGTGACCCAATCCACGTCGGCGTCGTCGGCGAACAGCCGCAGCACACTCAGGCCCTGACAGCCGCCCCCGGAAATCTCACCCGTGCCCTGGTATAGATTGATGGTCTGTACATCGCCCAATTCACCTGCATCAATGAGGGCCTTCACCTTCCAGTGATGAGGCATGTTGCGGTAAGCGTCACCGGCTGCCAGGTGAATGCCTCGCGATCTGCAGGCCTCCACCATCTCATCTGATTCGGCCAGCGTCACGGCCATCGGTTTCTCGCAGTAGATCGCCTGCACACCTGCACCGGCACAATCCACCACGACCTGTGGGTTGGGTTGTACGGGCAGAATCGGCGCTGCAATATCGAGCCGCTCCGACGATAGCATTTCATGGTAGTCGGCGTATCCGGTAACCCCGAATCGCTGCGTGAAGATATCGAGATTGTCCGTGTCCGAATCAGCGGCGGCGACCAGCTCGGTGTGGGGGTTGCCCACGTAGCCTCGAGCATGTCCATGTCCCTTGCGGCCACATCCGATCAAGCCCACGCGGTAAGCAGGTTTGTCACTGTTCACGTCTGGCGTCTCCTGTTCCTGCAATTCTCATTCTGGATGGGACGGATCGTTACAGGCCAGAAACAACGCAACCAGCGTGGTCAAGGCGAGCACGACCTTGCGATTCCAGGATTCGGGTCGCATCCTTCGAAGGGTCTAAGGCCCAATATCACACGGTTACTGGACGGCAGATGCTCACACCCGAAGAAGCGCTCGAACTCATGCATGAGTTCACCGAATCCGATGCGCTGCGCAAACACATGTATTCCGTCGAAATCGCCATGCGTGCCTATGCTCGGAAATCCGAGGAAGATGAAGCTGCGTGGGCGACGGTGGGTCTGCTTCACGACTACGACTACGAGCGCTTTCCGAACGACGCTAGATTGGCCACCGAGCAGCACCCATCCCATGGCGTCCAGCTGCTGCGCGAACGGGGCTATCCCGAGACGCTGTGCGAGGCGATTCTGGGTCATGCCCAGTACACGGGTGTTGCCAGAGTGACGCCCGTGGCCAAGACGCTGTTTGCCGTAGACGAGTTGTGCGGTTTTCTGGTGGCGTGTGCCCTGGTGAGACCGTCACGCAGTCTGCAGGATCTTACGGTGAAGAGTGTGAAGAAGAAGCTGAAGGACAAAGCTTTCGCACGGGGCGTGAATCGCGAGGAATTACTGCAGGGTGCCAAAGAACTCGGTGTGCCGCTGGAGGAGCACATCCAATTCGTCATCGAAGCCCTGCGCCCCGAAGAAGAGAGACTGGGACTGGGTTCGTAACCACCTGGGCCTATCCAACAACCCCATGCCAGACACGGACAACGTATGCCATCGTTCGACGTAGTGAATACGGTCAACATGCAGGAGATCACCAACACGGTGACCAATTCGAGTAAGGAAATCCAGCAGCGGTATGATTTCCGCGGGTCCAACACCGAGATCGAACTCGACGCCGCAGCCAAGAATATCGTCGTGCGTACCGAGGATGAAATGAAGATCGAGGCCGTTCGTCAGATCCTGATCACCCACGCGACGCGACGCAAACTCGACGTGGCCTGTCTCGATTTCCAGGAGCCTCAGCCTGCAGGGGGCAAAACTATGCGTCAGGAGATCGCCATCCAGGACGGCATCGAGCGCGAGACGGCGCAGAAGATCGTCAAGGATGTGAAGGGGACGAAGATCAAGGTGCAGGTGGCGATTCAGGGCGAAGAGCTGAGAGTGACCGGCAAAAAACGAGATGATCTGCAGTCGGTGATCCAGTTTCTCAAATCAGAGGACTACGGGATTCCTCTCCAGTTCGTGAACATGAGGGATTGATCAGCCCTACTGATTGGGGAGGTATGTGGCCAGAAAGATCAGATAGCCTGGGTGCACGCGTCGATTGTGCATGGGCATCCACAGCGGATCACTGTTCAAGGGCAGAATCAGCCGATCCCGCCGATGGAGTTCCCTGAAGAGCCTGCTCAGGGGATCCCCGCCCCGTTGAGGGCGTGTGCGCGCCATGGTCTGTGGCGGCGATCAACTCAGATAGGCCAGGGCCAGGGCGGCGACACCGCCAATCGTCATCGCCGCAGCGCGTTGAAAGAAAGCGCGTCGCTCGATACGGCCATGGCAATAATCGTCGTATAGGTCCCAGACTTAGGTTTTGACCTGCTCTCCGTCAGCGTCTCTGTTCACGAGGTGTTCCTCATTAAGTGTGCACTTTTGGATGAAAAGGCTAAGACGATGCACAGGTCGTTGCCAACTCCGCACCCTCTGATCACCTGTGCCTGCCTACGACCTATTGCTCAGGCGATACAGCGTTGGCGATACTCATGTCCGCTGTCGATCACACCAGCCATTGCGAATTGGGAAACCCATGTCCAAGAAGAAAGTGCTTATCACTGGTGCCGCCGGTGCTATCGGTCAGGTCCTGCAAGAGGGCCTCAAGGACCGCTATGACTTGCGTGTCCTGTACAATCGCACCGTGCTGCCTCAGCAGGACAACGAAGAGATTTGCCAAGGGGACATCACCGACCTGGACACGATGGAGACGGTTGTCGACGGATGTGATGCGGTCATTCACATGGCCGGCAATCCATCTGTGCAGGCTTCCTTCGCAGATGTCCACCACCAGAACAGCATGGGAACCTACTGCCTGTATGAAGCGTGCGTCCGTCGGTCATGTCCGCGCGTCGTATTCGCGTCGACGAATCATGTCACCGGCGAATACGAGAAGGAGGGGATCTATACCACGCCCGACATGCCCGTCAGACCGGATAGTTTCTACGGCGCCAGCAAGGCACACGGTGAAGCCCTCGGCCGGTACTACGCGGACAACTTCGGGCTCGCCGTGATCTGCTTGCGCATCGGTTCGTTCCAACCCCTATCGAGTGTCACCGAGCGCACCAGTGATCGAATCCTGTCGACGTGGCTCAGCCACCGAGACACGGTGCAATTGTGCTGGCGTGGTGTCGAAGCCGAGAAGGTGAAATTCGGTATCTACTACGGGATCTCCGGCAACAAGCGGGGATACTGGGACATCCAGAGTGCCATCGACGAATTGGGCTACGCCCCCGAAGACAACGCCGAGGATCACGTCTAAAAGTTATCTGCGTCGCTGGGTCAGCTTGCGCGCAGCGATCCAAAGTCCCAGCAGGGGCCACATCAAACCGGCTCCCACATTCATGCCCATGTCCCGATTGCCCGTCAGGAGATTGGCCAGGTGGTCGGCGGTGGAATCATCGTTGACCAGATAGGTCCACGTAGAGGCCGGCCCACGCAGCCCTTCCTGTTCCAGATCGATGCCCGCCGGGCCCATCGGGACGGCCCGGAATGTTTCGATGATGGCCTCGTCGATGCGTGACGTGATCTCGTCGATCGGATTCAGACCTCCAAGACCGACCAGGTGTATCCCGTCCCTCAGCATGGCGATCTCGGCCAGATGGTCGCGCCACGCTGCGTCGAGGTGGTGGAGGGTGATGCGTTCGGCTTCGGCAACATCGGAGTGGCTGGCCACGCTGCAGTGGGAGGCATACGGGTCAGGCTCGTGTTCCTGCAGAAACTGGTTTTGTCCGGACAGAACCAGTTCGCGGCGCTCAAACAGTTGCCGCCTCTGTCCTTCGATGAACTGGCTGTAGCGCGACAAGGTCCGTCGAATCTCGAAACTCTGGCCTTCCACGATTCGCTGTGCACGATCGATTTCCCGCTGAAAGGCGGGGTGATCCAGCGGTTCGGTCCGCAGCGGACGCCGATACCTCTCGGGGATCAGTGAATCGATCCCATGTCGCTGGATCAGTGGATCTTCCAGACTGATGTAGAATCGGGAGCTTCCGGAGTCGCCTTGACGACCCGCCCGGCCTCGGATCTGATCGTCGATTCGCCGACTCTCGTGTCGGTTCGTGCCGATCACACAGAGTCCGCCCCGCGAGATCACTTCGACTCGTCGAGATTCGTCGCGCCCTCCGAGACGGATGTCGGTGCCGCGTCCAGCCATGTTGGTCGAAATCGTGATCGCTCCCGGAGCACCGGCCTCCTCGATCACCTCTGCTTCAGCAGCGTCGTTTCTGGCATTGAGGACCTCACACGAAAGGCCCACGCTCAACAGTCGGTTGCCGAGCTCTTCCGATTCGGCCACAGCGGCGGTGCCCGCCAACACGGGTCGCCCAGACCGATGGTTCTCGTGAATGCATTGGATGAGGGCCTCCAGCTTGGCCGTCCGATGGGTAAACACCACATCCGCCTGATCCACTCGCCCACAGGGTCGGTGCGGCGGGATGACCACCACGTTTAGCCCATACAATTCATCCAGTTCCTCAGCCGCCGGACAGGCGGTGGCCGTCATCCCGCTGACCTGGCCGTACTGCTCGAGGAAGTGCTGGAGGGTGATGAACCCCAGAATGGCGCCATCCTCTTTCCGATGGACCGACTCTTTCGCTTCCACCGCCGCCTGTAACCCATCGGGCCAGTGACGATCCTCTACAATGCGTCCGGTAAGCTCGTCGATGATCTCGATCTGATCGGCTCGCACGATGTAGTCCACGTCGGCTGTGAGCAGCACACGCGCATGAAGAGCCAGATTCACCTGTGTGAGTCGGTGGAGATGTTCTCGGTCATGCAGTGACGGGACGTTGAGAATCTGTTCCACGTGGGCCAGGCCCGCCTCCGTGAGGTGCACATTTCGCTGCGCCTCGTCCGACTCGAAGTGAACCTCCGGCGTCAGGCCTCGCACGATCTGAGCCATACGCCCCGGGTCGTCGTGGCTCGCCTCTACCGCGCCCGCAAGGACCAGTGGGATTCTGGCCTTGTCGATGAGAATCGAATCGGCTTCGTCAACCAGGGCCCATCGAAACCCGCGATGGACACGATCTGCAGGATCGGTCACGCGTTGATCGCGCAGGAAATCGAATCCCGTCTCCTTCGCTGTGGCGTAGGTGATATCGCAGGCATAGGCAACTCGACGTGATTCGCTGGACATGCCCGCTTCGATTGCCCCGACGCTGAGTCCGAGAAAGCGATAGATGGGGCCCATCCACTGTGCATCGCGATGAGGCAGATAGTCGTTGAAGGTGAGCACGTGTACGCCCTGACCGCTCAGCGCACGAAAGGCGACGGGGGCCACTGCAGCGAGGGTTTTGCCCTCGCCCGTCTGCATTTCGGCGATGTGGCCCTCATGCAGTGCGATGCCGGCGATCATTTGCTCGTCGAAGAGTCGCAGCCCGAGCGTGCGCAGGGCGACCTCTCGAACCAGCGCAACAAACTCGGAAGGAAGATTGGTGTGTCGGTAACCGCGAAATAGCTCGACGATCTCCTGTGTGCCCGGTTCTGCAACTGCTCATCGGACAGGCCCGTCAGGGACGATTCCGCCTGGTAGATCCGATCGAGGCCCGCCTAGTAGGGGCGCAGATCGCGGATGATCGTCGAACCACGGATGCGTTTGAGAAGATGCTGAAGGTTCAATCGGTCCTCAGTGTGGACAGGCGGTACGATCGACAATTCAGCGGGTGCGCGGAAACCTACCGGTGGGGTAACAACAGTTGCAACCATCCCGCGCAGAGCCGCATTTCGCTTTCTTATCCGATGAGAATGACCCAACAACCGACCAGAGAGGATTCAAATGGGCAGCTTCTATGAAAACTCAGTCGTTCCCGACCACCTGCGGCGGGACTTCGACGTCTACGACCGGATCAAAGAGCTCGATCTCGATATAGGCACGTTCGACCAGTGGATGGAACGAGATCTCAAAGGAGCCAACATCTGCTCCGTGATTTTTCACGAGTCCGGCCTCGTATATCTGTCCGGGTATGGATATGGCCCCGGGCAGATGTATGACGATCCGGATCGGTTGAAGGAAGGGCAGGGCGCGGCCCAGTTTGTGGCTGACTCCATGATCGGCCGTCTTCACTGGTCTCTGACCTGCGGCGGCGAGGGCGGCGATCTCAACGACGTGCTGTACACGGTGAAGGGGTTGGGTATGGTGGTTTCCACAGACGTGGCCTTTCACGGTGCCCCGTCGGTGATGAATGGTTTTTCCAGTCGCTGGCAGTCCGTGTTCGGCGGTGGGGCGGGCGCCTTCGCCAAGGATGGAATCGACAGCAGCTACTCGGGCGTTCACGCTCGCAGTGCGATTGGTGGATTTACGGGGAGATTCTCGATCGAACCCGAACTCATCGTCGCCGTGGCGCCTGAATTGGCCAGGGCGATCATCCGCAATCGTGGATGGGTCTTTCCCCTTCCTCCCACCGAGGCCGAGCGAATTCGCACCGAATACAAAGCCAATCATGGCTGATCTGGTCCGTGAATCGCCGAAACCTGCATTCGTGACAAGTTCACGGATGCGGTCGGGTACAATGTCGATGTTGGTTGCATGGTGGAAAGCTGGGGATCGTGTGCCGCACGGGCGCGAGTTGAGGCCTGGAAGTCGTCGGCGAGTTGGCATGTAACTGACGCCGGCTTGGGTTTAGCCTGGGCCCACCACCAGAAGTCGAAGCGCATCGAGACGCACACGGACCCCGGCCAGACCCTCGCTTAGTTCCCGCAGCTGTTCGTGAGCCGCCTGCACTTCCTGCGACGACACCGATGGGTTGATCTTCGCCAGAGCCGCCAGTCTTTCGACGGCGGGTTCCAACTCCCGACGCATTCGATCCAACGCGGCGTCGACGATCGGCTCGGTCTGCTCCTCTGCCCGCTCTCGCGCTGAATCCAGCAGCCTCGGTACCAACTCACTCACCTGCGGCATCTGAAGAATCCCGGGATCGGCTGGTTCCAGATCGCCTGGTTCGATGTCGAAGTCAGCCACATGGCCCGACACGTCGATCACCACACGAATCGGTGTGGGTGGCAGGAACCGGTCGGCTCGCCACTGACGCGAGACGGTCGGTTCGGCAACGAACAGTGCCTCCAGGCACAGACCGGGTTTGTCACCAGACACACGAGCGACGCTGGCATTCCCGTGCTCGTGGCCCAACAGGGTGTCCACCGTATCACGCACCATCGGATGGTCCCAGGTCAGCAGCACACGTTCCGGGTGCCGCAGGGCGATCTGGCGATCGAAGGTGACACCCATCTGTTCGCCGTGGAATCCGGGAAAGGGTCGATGGTAGTCCATGCCTGCACGCATCGCGTAGCTGCGGTGTTCGATCCGTTCGACATCGAGCCCACCCCGCTCGAAGGCTTCCACCATGAAGGCCTCCAACTCGGTGGCTTTCTCGGCGGCTTTGATGCTGGTATGGAGTTCACGTGCAGCAGCTATATCGAAGGAGGTCAGTTCGAGGAGACGATCGCGGCCATCATCCAATTCCGCCACGATCTGTTCATTCCGACGACGGCCGCGATCGAGGAGGGCGTCGAATTCTCCCTCCTCTTCGCTGAGCAAGGAGGCGATCAGATCTTCCTGGAATTCCCGCTCGATCGCTGGCGAGCCGTGCCACGGTGTTTCGAAGATACGCAACCCTTCATCGTGCCAACGCAGAAGGCGATGCTGTGGGGATCCTTCGATGACGAGGGTATGCAGGAAGATCGCTTCGCCCTGGCCGATCCGGTCGATGCGACCGATGGCCTGTTCGAGCCGATCGGCCTCGAGGGGAAGATCGAGGAGCACGAGGTGACGAGCGACCTGAAAGTTGCGGCCCTCTGCACCGATGGCAGAGCACACCACGACCTGTGGCCCGTCCTCGTCCAGGAACCAAGCCGCCTGCCGGTCACGACTGACGGTGCCCATGCCTTCGTGGAAACAGGCGACCTTTCGCTGTGGCGTGGCCAGGGCTTCGGCGATCGCTTCCGCCTTGGTCTGACTCGCGCACAAGGCGAGCAACTTTTCCTCGGGGTGCTCGACGAGAAATCGAGTCAGCCAGCCCACTCGCGGATCGTTGTCCGCGTCGGTCAGGGGCCGCCCGCCCTCGGAGCCGATTTCGGCGAGAAACTCCGCTCGCATTCGACGGACGTCACCTGGGACGATCTCCGGGCAGGATCGTCGGGTTGGAAAGCCGGGGATCCGAGCTCTGACATTGCGATACATGATCCGACCGATCCCGTGCAGATCCAGCAAGGCTGACAACAGGTCGAGTTGCCGGCGGCGACTGCCGGGATCAGCCTGCAGGGCCTCGACCGCCTTCGGGCCAAGACGATCCGTCAGCAGGGCATAGTCATCCTCTTCGAGATCGGCCGCCTGCTGCAGACGCGTCGCTGTCGACGCCAGCTCGCGATAATGAACGGCCTCCTGCTGATACGTGTCCTGATCGTGGAAACGTGCCGGGTCCAGTAGTGCCAGCCGCCGGAAGTGGCCCTCCTCGCCATCACGATCCGGTGTGGCACTGAGCAGAATCACGTGCTCGGTCCGGGCTGCCAGGTCTTCGACGAGGGCAAACTCATCGCCGCCGCTCTGTAGATGGTGGGCCTCATCGACAATCACCAGATCCCAGGAGGTTTCCCCGAAGGCCTGACCCATCTGGATACCGAGGGGGCAAACGAACAGCTGCGAGTTCAGCAACTGTTCGGGGAGATCCTCACTCTCCAGATCGATGGTGCCCCCTTCGTAGGTGTCCTCTCCCATGACCTGAAGGATGAGATTGAAACGCAGGTAGGCTTCGGCCAGCCACTGATGTACCAGTGCCGGTGGCACGAGGATCAGGGCATTCTCGATCCGGCCCGACAGTAACATTCGGTGCAGGATCAGCAGGGCCTCGATGGTCTTACCCAACCCGACTTCGTCGGCGAGCAGGACACGGACCTGATGTCGCTCGCACACATCACGAGCGATAGACAACTGATGGTCGAACAGTCGGATGCGGCCGCCGAGAAATCCACGGGCCGGTGACGAGAGCAGCTGGTGCCTCAGCTGCAGCGCTTTTGATCGCAGGTCGAACAGCGGATGATCGTCCACCTGCGCACCCAGAAGGCGATTCTCGGGTGTCGCTACATCGAGCTCGGCGTCGAGTTGCGCTTCGCTGAGTCGTTGTCCCTGGCCGACATAGGTCAACAGACCATCCTGCTCGAGAACCTCTTCGATACAGAAGTCCACATCGGGGCCTCCACGCGCATGCTGGCCTGGGGCCAGGCGCGCCCGGACCAGAGGGGGGTCCTCCATCGAATACCGACGTACCACCTCACGGGCCGGAAAGGAGATCACCACTTGACGACCCTCAACGGCATCGACGTGGCCCAGGCCCAGTTCGGGCTCGGTGAGGCTATGCCAGCGTTGTCCGGAGGCGAAACTCATGAAGGATCGAATCGTTTCGAGAAGGGGAGCCGGAAGAGAAACAGCTAATCTACGGCACCTGCCCGGTCGAGTCGTCATGGCGAGTCGTCACGTAGAGTCATCGAACGAGTTACACCGAATGGTCTCAGTGGCGGCATGCGGAGAGGAGGGCGTAGGTTACGCCCCGCATGAACTCAACCTCCTCATGGTTTTCGCAGACCTTCGGCTTCGTTCGTGGCAATATCCTGGTTCTGACCATTTCCGGTTCCCTGGGAATGTTCAGTCGCAGCATGGTGTTTCCCTACGTGCCGTTGTACGTCCTCTCCCTGGGTGGCGATCCCGAACAGGTGGGTATCGTCTACGCGCTGGGGCCTCTGGGCGGTCTGCTCATGTTTCCTATCGCCGGATATCTGGCCGATCACATGAACCGGCCACGCCTGATCGCACTGGCGGGGTATTTCTCTGCAGTGATGCTGCTGATCAATGCCGTGGCTCCCACCTGGGAGTGGGTGGCGGCGGCCCGGCTGCTGCAGGGGTTGGCCGTGTTCCACTTTCCCGCGTCGTCGGCCATCATCGCCGACTCGCTCCCACCCGAGCACCGGGGGCGCGGCATGGCGACGATGGCCGCCATGGCTGGAACCGTCGCACTGTTTGCGCCCTATCTTGCGGGTACGACGCTCGACGCGTGGGGCGTCGAGCGTGGGATGCGAATTCTCTATGTCGCCATGGCCGCTGCCTATGCCGGTGGTGCCACGATCAATCTGCTGTTTCTGAAAGAGACGCGGCAGGTATCGCCCGATCGTGTCCGCATGGACAATCTGGCTCAGACATTTCGCGGTGTGTATGCCGACATCGTGCCGATGCTGCGTGGCTTCTCTCCGGCTCTGAAGGCAATGTCCGTCATCGTCACTCTCTGCTTTGTGTGCAACGGCCTGGCGGGCCCCTTCTGGGTGGTCTACGTGACGACGGAGGTGGGTCTCTCCTCATCACAGTGGGGGTTGATCCTGCTTGTCGAGGCGGGGTTACGTAATCTGTCGACGATTCCCGCGGGGTTCCTCGTGGACCACTTTGGTCGCCGCCGCTTTATCCTGATGGTCCTGCTCTTCAGCTGGGTGATTCCGCTGTTGTTGCTGGCCGGTTTCTTTGCGCAGGTGCTCGTGCTGCGTTGCGTGATCGGCATCATCTCCGCGTTCTTCTCACCCGCCATGGGTGCACTGATGGCCGATATCGTACCGAGTGAGAATCGTGGGCGGGTGATGGCGGCGATCGGTCGAGGAACGGTCATGGTCGGCGGGGCGACCGGCGGCATCGGTGGCCCTGGTGTCGGATTCCTGACCACCTTGCCTCTTATCATCGGTTCGGCCTGTGGCGGGATTCTCTACGCCATCAGCCCGTCGATTCCATTCCTCTTCGTGCTGGGCGCGATGGTCGTCGCCTTCGCGCTGGCCGTTGGTTTTCTGCACGAACCGAAGAACGCTGAACTGTAAAGGAACGAGAGATGAACTACCGAGAGTTGGGCAAGACGGGCGTACTGGTTTCACCCGTATGCCTGGGCACGGCCTTCCGAAGCCAGGAGGATGAAGACACCTGTGTGCGGGTCATCGAACGGGCCATGGATCTGGGCTGCAACTTCATCGACACCGCCCTCTACGGGGAGGGTCGATCGGAAAAGGTGGTCGGCAGAGCGCTGAAGGGGCGACGTGACGAGATCGTGCTGACGACGAAGATCTTCGCCACTCTCGGTGCCGGACCCAATCGAGGCCGGCTCAACCGACTGAATCTGATGAGCGGCGTCGAGGCGAGTCTCAAACGACTCGGCACAGACTACATCGACCTCTACCTGCTGCACTCCTTCGATCCCCATACCCCCCTCGAAGTCACGCTCCGGGCTCTCGATGATCTGGTCCATCAGGGGAAGGTTCGCTATATCGGCTGCTCGAATTTTGCCGCGTGGAAGATGATGGAGGCCCTGTGGATCTCGTCAGAAAAGGGACTGGCGCCCTTCGTGTGCACGCAGTCCCAATACAATCTTCTGAATCGGTTTGAGATCGAGCCGGAGATCATGCCCCTGTGCAGGGAGTTTGGCGTGGGCATCATGGCCTACAGTCCGCTGGCGATCGGCTTGCTCACCGGCCGATTCCGGCGTGGCCAGGAGCCTCCTGCGCACACGCCGTGGAGTCGTGGCGAAAATACCGGTCTCAGCCCACACAAGTACAAACTCGAAGACGCCATGGATGAATTCAACGACCGGATTGTTCAAACCCTCGTCGACATCGGTGAGCGGCACGATCGATCGCCAGCGCAGGTCGCCATCGGCTGGATTCTCGATCACCCTGAGATCAGCGCGCCCATTCTGGGTGCGGATGAGCCGGAACATGTGGATGAGATCTTCGCGGGTCTGGAATGGGCGCTGCCTGCCGAAGAGCGGGTCTTGCTCGATGAGGTGTCGGAACGCCCAAAGCCAAGAAAATTCGCCTGACTGCCGCTGACTCGATCAACCGACTCGAGTCAGTGATGCGATTCGGGGGTTCTGATCCGACGTCTCAGGTGCCCAGTCGCGCTTTCTGCTCTTCCAGCATTCTGCGTTGCCGCAACTCGCGCTCGGGAACGATGCGCTCGCGTTCGCCCGTGATCCTGTAGTCGAGTTCATCGACGTCGAGGGCGTGTAACACGGCCTGCTCGACGAGGGTGTAGTTGCCGTCGGCCTGGTGGAACTGCATGGGCTCGACGAAGCTGACGGGAGGATTGGTGATGAAGCGAGCCCGTCCAGAGGGATTGCGCGATCCGGCGTGCAGCATATACGGGTGAATGAGCAGGACGTCACCTACGCGGCCCGTCACCTCGCCGAACTGTTGACAGTGTTTGATCTGCTCACCGAAGCGCGCATCCACCGGACGAAGACCCCCGGGGAATTTCTCCAGATAGCGGGCGATGGGTCCGAGGGAGTCGGGGGCGATGAAGGTTCCACCACTACGGGGGTCGATGTCAGACCACAGGACGATGGACAGCAGCCCCTGTTCGGGGCTGTCGAGGAAATGCCGGAACCAGTCCCCATCCTTGTGCCATCCCGGCGCCTCTGCCGAGGGCTCCTGCCAGTCCTGGTCGGCACCGACGTTGAAGTTGATGATGAATCCATCACCCCAGTGCAGGTCGCCTGCAATGTGCTCCTCTCCACTAGACAGGTCACAGATCGTCTCGAAGGCGCGCGGAGCGAAGGTCTTCACCTCGACCCGGTTCATCGTGGGCAGGTGGACAGCTCCTGATCCCAGGTTGAGGGATCCTCTGGATCGTAGCCGAGTCGCTCGAACGCCAGATCCCGCTACCGGTCGGCAGTCGCCCGATCGATACAATCGTCGAGACGCAAATACCCCTGTTCGATGAAATGGTCACGCTCGCTTGCAGAAAGTGCCATATCGGGTCCTCTTCGGTGTCAGACATGAGACCGTTGGCTCAGAAGGCCAGGTCCGATTGGGCAGAAGCAAGTCTCTCAACATAGGTTGTGACAAACTCCATCCCGAGGTGACCATGGACGTCCACGCGATTCGCGCCAGGATCCCCCTGACGCAAACCTGTCTCTACTTCAACACCGGTGGCATCTCACCCACGCTGGATGTGGTTCGCGACTCGCTCATCCACGACATCCGGGAGATCGGTGAGACAGGCCCGCCACCGATCATGCGGCCCGATGAGTATCATCAGCGACTGCAGAGTGCCCGTGAACGACTCGCCGATTTCTGCGGTGCCGAGCCAGAAAACCTGTGCCTCACGCGCGGAGTAGCGGATGGGGTGACGACGGTTTTCAATGGCCTGGATTGGCAGACCGGCGATGAACTGGTGCTCACCGACGAGGAACACCCCGCCGTCAGGATACCGGCCGATCGTTTGCCGGCAGGCCACGGTGTGAAGCTGAAGTATCTGCCCATCGACGGGTCTGCGGAGGAGGTCCTGTCGCGGTTGGAACAGATGATCACGTCGAAAACGAAGATGCTAGCCCTGAGCCATGTGACCACCGATACGGGCACCCGCCTTCCCGCCAGGCAGATCGTCGAACTGGCTCACTCACGGAGCGTACCGGTGTTGTATGATGGGGCCCAGTCGCTGGGGCAGTTCCCGGTGGACGTGACCGATATTGGCGCCGACTTCTACAGCGCCCTCAGTTACAAGTGGATGTTCGGTCCCTACAGTGCCGGATGGCTCTACATTGATCCCGCCTGGCATAATCGCCTCAAGGTGGTGCCATCCAGCGCCAACTACTTCGCCGATGACGGAATTCGAAGGTTCGAGTTCGTCACGATGCCCACCATCTACTACACGGCCAGTGCTGCTGGCACCGACTATCTGAGCGCAGTCGGAATCGACAAGATCGAGCAGCACACGGCGGATCTCGCAGGCCGACTACGGACGGGCCTGGCCGCGATCCCAGGACTCGCCATCGAAAGCCCCTCCGAGCCCGGAATGAGCACAGGTGTCGTGGCCTTCCAGGTCGCCGGTTTCGAGGGACCCTACATCTCCACGCAGTTGCGGGAGCGACAGATCATCACGCGCCCAACCGGTCTGAAGTTCAGCGGTGTGCGCGTGTCGGTGGCGATGTTCACCACGGCGGCCGATGTAGATGCCGTGATCGGTGCCGTCGACGAGATCGTCCGAGCCGGGGCTCCGGCCTGACATGTCGTCCCCAAATCAGATCAGCGACGACCAGATCACCCGAGACCGGGAAGACCCGACCTACCAGACCGGGGAAGACGCAGTCTTCAGCATCCAGCTGGGCCCCGACGCCGAGCGGGCCCACGTGTGTCTCAGCAACGATGGGTATCGCGTGCTCCTTCAGCAGCCCATCGACGCACACGCACGAATCGCCGGATCGCTGGAGACACCCGGCATTCTGCGGTGCCGTGTAAACTGGCTTCGCGACGGTGAGCCGCACTCGATGATCAGTGCCGCTGCATTCGATCCTTACCAGATCGAACCGACGACGACGGAGCCCGACGACTTCGACGCCTTCTGGCAACAGCAGAAGCAGGCGCTGGCCTCGGTTCCCATGGACGTCACCTTCACGGCAGATGCGTCCGATGCCACCGAAGAGGCCCTTGGCTTCGGCAAGGTCTCTCTGGCCAACATCGAGGACACCCGGGTGTATGGGTATTTCGCCCGACCAAGCACAGAGGGGCCATTTCCGGCGGTGCTGACGCTGCAGAATCACGGCGGAGGCGCCTGGAGTGTGCCGCGTGAGTGGGCCACAAACTTTGCTGAGCAGGGCTTTCTGTCGATGGCGATCAACACCCACGATGTGGACAATGGCCTCGAACAACGACGCTACGACGACCTGAATCGGGGAGCTCTCGATAGCTACACGCTGCATGGCTTTCTGGACAGGGAGGATTACTACTTCAAGGCCGTGTATACCCGTCTTGTTCGGGCGATCGACTATCTCACCAACCTGTCCGAGTGGGACGGAAAGACCCTGATTCTCACCGGACGGAGCCAGGGAGGTGGGCTCACGTTGGTTGGGTCAGGTCTCGACGATCGCGTCACAGGTATGGTGTGCGCCGTGCCTGCCATGTGCGAGCACGGCGGTCACAAGTTCGGCCGACCTGCGGGATGGCCACGGTTTGTGCCCAACGACGAACACAACTACGGCAAAGGCTGGGAATATGCGGAGACCGGCAATGGGCACGGCCCCGTGAGCCGGCCCGTGTGGGAGGTATCCCGCTACTACGACGCCGTGAATTTCGCCCGACGCATCTCGTGCCCTGCCGTCATCAACCTGGGCCTGATCGACACCTGTGTGCCACCGACGACCGTCTTCAGCGCCTTCCAGGTGATCAAGGGGGCCAAGACCGCCGTCGTCAGCCCCGATCTGGGACACGACGCCGACCGCAACCCAGCCTATCGTCGCGACGAGTTTATCCGCACGATGGCCTCAGAGACGGGTTCGGTGGTGACGGCGCCGGACTCGTAGAGGGCCAGTCCAAGGCGCCATCATCCCGCTGATCCGCCGCGTCGGTGCGCCACCGCTATCGCTGCGCCACCTGCCAATTCAGCCACTGACCTGACCTTGTCGTGCATAGTCCACCGCTTCACCCAAAATTCGCGCCGCTACCTGCGGCGCGTGGAAACCCATGTGTGCTCTTCATCCTTACGGTCCATGATGTTGCCGCAGTGCAGCCACGGCAAAACTCGCCAAAGCGGTGACGACAATGATGGCTGCAGCCGACTTCCCGGGCATGTTTACCGTGATTCCCCTTCCAGTTCCAATGTTGTTTCGGGACCGCCAAGCCCCGCCTTCTCACCGTGGCCTACCGTCGCATGGCAGTGTACGCAGCCCGGTGAGTCCTGATTTGAGACCAGCATGTCAGAGGTCATCGGCTCGTGACAGCCTAGGCAGTTGCGCTGCAGGATCTGACTGTTCTTGGAATTGATGACGATGGGTTCGTGGAAATCCTGGAATGTGAACCCTTTGGAGTGGTAGTAGCCGTTTTCCGGCTTGGCCATGTACTTGGCGACGAAACTCTGAGGCAGATGGCAGTCGACGCAGCTCGCAACACCGTGATGGGAGGCTTTCTGCCACGAATCAAACTGCGGCTGCATGATGTGACAGTTCGTGCAAGCTCGTGGGTCCGTGCTGAAGTAGGACAGGCCCTCGGCATATTGGAGTGTGAAGATACCGAGGCCAGCCACAATCCCTATGCAGGCCAGGCCACGATCGCAAGTCGTTGCGGAGATTGTTCAGAAGGCGCCATTCACACCGATCACGAAGTTGCGGATGTCACCCAGGTTCCGCTCCAGCTGCGTGTAGTTGTAGTTCAGCACGTTGTTCACGCCTGCTGTGAACGACAGGCCAACCCATTGCACCTGGGCTCGGGCATTGAGTTCGTGTTGCGCCACACGCTGATCCCCGGAAAAGACCGATACCTGCTGGATTCTGCTTGTGTAGCGGTAGTCGAGACGGCTCGATACTCTGCCCAGGTGGAGAGACGGGTTCATCTGCAGGGTCCAGCGAGGGCGGTAGGCGAGGGGGCGCTTCAACTGCAGATCTTCAGAGTCGAGGAAGGTAAGTCCCGCGTCGACGTGTAGGCGCTGACGCCACAACCGCGTGCCTGTTGCCAACTCCACGCCGCGAATTCGCGCATCGTTGACATTCTGGAAACGAACGACGATGCGGGATGCCGTCTGCGCCAGATCGACGAGGGGTTCGACGAAGTCCCGGTAGTCATTCTGAAAAATCGCTGCATCGACGTAACTGTTGTCTCCCAGAGTCTGCCGTGCCCCGGCTTCGTACGACCAAGCACGCTCTGCATCGAGATGATCGCTGGAGATGACTTGGAAGTTCCCGGTTTTGAAGCTCATTGAGCGTTCTGCGGTGGTAGGGACGCGGAAAGCGCGACCCGCCGACGCACGCAAAGACAGGCTCGACGTGGGCCTGAAGTTGAGGCCCAAGCGCGGCGACGCCTGCCGGTAGGCTTCCTGGTCATCCAAGTCATGTTGGTCGAATCGAAGCCCTGCCGTCAAGCGCAGATTGTGACGAATTCGCCACTCGTCCTGGACAAAAGCTCCCAGGGCCACCTCCGTATGGCTGCCGTCGAAGAATCTGCCTTCCACCCGATGCACCTTGCCGTCCACACCCGCCGAGATGAAGTGGTTCGTTCGCGGCAGCCAGTCGAGCTGCACCTCCACGCCAGGGCCATGAGCCGGAGAGAACTCACCCCCTCGATCGAACTGATTGCCCAGCATCGATCGAAGTAACGATGCGCGGACCCGCAGGTGCGATTGTGCCGACAAGGAGCGGGAATACTTCAGATACGTGTTGACCCATGCGACCTTCAAGACGTTGCCCTGATCCTGTGAGAGCAATGGATGAAATAGTTGGGCCGGCGCAGAAGCGGCGGAGCCGTCCGTCGAATCAGGAACAAAGGGGGAACGCCACTGAAGGAAGACGCTTGAGTGATCACGCAGCCAGGCGGCGTAGAACTCGAGCTCAGACGCGTCGGCGAAATGACGCGAGATTTTGCCACTCACGGTCCACTTGTTGAAGTCGCCGTCCTGCCGATCCCCTGTCGACGCATACCGGCTGGCGGCGATCCGGATTCCCGTTGGCCCGTAAGCCTTGCTGTAGCCCACATCGAGGCGCTCGTAGTGCAGAGTACGGCCCGTCCAGATCCACTCCGATTCGGACGGATCGTCGTACATCCCTGCCGCGGAGCGGACCGAGAGCAGTCCGCGTTGAGAAGGCCGTCGAGTGATGACATTCACGACGCCGCCGATGGCGCCCGAACCCCACAGGGCTGAACCGGCGCCTTTGACGACCTCTACGCGTTCGACCTCGTGCAGGGGGATGATGTCCCAACTGATGCCGCCCGTGTCACTGGTGATCAGAGGCACACCATCCAGCAGCAGCATGACGCGATTGCCCGTATTGGCCCGATACCCGGTAGCGCCGCGGATGTTGATGTCATCCTCCATGAAGTAGACACCGGGCACCATCTCCAGCGCTTCGTCGAGGCGCAGGTTCGTGCGATCGCTGATCTGTGCTTCACCCAGCACGGTGACACTCGTCGAAGATTCCTCGAGGGGTATGGCGCGCCGGTCAGCGGTGACAACGACGGGATTCAGCGAAATGGACGCTTTCACCAGTGCGACGCGTATTTGTCCGGAATGAGGCAGATCGACGTCGACGAGATGTTCCCGGTAACCGATCATGCTGATGCGGATCTGGTGCAGTCCGGGGGGGACGCGAGCGACGATGAACTCGCCCTGTAGGTCGCTGATGGTGGCCAGCACGGTACCCAGGATCTGCACGTTTGCGCCCGCCATACGTTGACCCGAGGCGGCATCGACAACAACGCCCTGCAGCAGATTCTCGTCGGCCGACGCAACCTGGATCGGCAGCAGGGAGAGACAGGTCCACAGAACCACAGTCCGCCGGCCAAAGGCTTCTCGGAGACTCTTCATTTCGCTAGCCCCAGATCGACGGTGATGTCCACATCGGCCACCGTGTCGCCCAAGGCGACGGTTACTTCGGCCGGCTCGCCTGAACCGGGGCTCGTTTCGTAGAAACCGATCTCTTTGAAGTCGAAGACACTGGCACCTCGGCCCAACCACAGCACGACCGTGTATTCGTAGGTCCCCGGTGGTGTCGCCAACCGGTAGTCAAACTCGTCGACCTGGGTAGGCAGGGAGATGTTCAGGGCGGCGGGGCGGAAGAACTCGAGCAGATTCTCTGGCCGCGTCCGGTAGGCTGCGATGCCCATCAGTTCGGTGTTGTCTGGCCAATTGCCTTCGTAGGTAATGCGACCGCCGAGGACGGCACCTCGATCGACAGCCGAAAAGTCCGCCGTCACATCAACGTCTTCCACCACCGGCGCATCTGCGGTGACGTGCACCGTGTCGGGGAAGGAGATGCCGCCGGTGAAGGAGGCGCCATAGAGGCCGAGTACATCCGACCAGATCACCGGTTCGTCGATGGCTTTCCACACCACGGCGATGGCCGCATAACTACCGAGACTGGGAACTTTGATCTCGTAGTCGGCACTCCCCGCGTTGAAGTTGAGGCGGGCACTTTGCGACAGGGCCAACTGAACCACGTCGGATGGTGGAAAGTCACGCGATGCGACGACGACGACCCAATGCGTGTTGGCTGGCGGATCTCCCTCGAAGGTGATCGTGCCGCGGATGGCCGGCACACCGACCTGAGGTTCGATGCCCTGGTCGACGGAACAGGTGGCCACCGCCATCGCCGCAAGCGACACGAGCGCAAGACGGACGATATGCTGAGCATGGAAATCCATCATCATGTGACAGGTTCGAGTTCGAGGTGATCCTTTACCATCGAGCTCCAGCGTCCGGAGGCGAGAATCGATTCGATCATCCCTCGTTCCTGGGCGATGCCCTGCCCAGCGATATCAAAAGCCGTGCCGTGATCGACCGACGTGCGCAGGAATTTCAACCCCATGGTCAGACTCACCGTGCCGTGGAAGTCGAGGGTTTTAGCGGCGATGTGACCCTGATCGTGATACAGGGACAACACGCCATCGTAGCGCCCCTCGCAGGCCTGATGAAACACCGAATCGGCCGGCACGGGGCCTGCCACGTGCCAACCACGTTCTCTCGCATTGCGAACGGCAGGGCCAATCGTGTCCATCTCNTCGGTACCAAANAAGCCCTGTTCGCCTCCGTGCGGATTGAGGGCAGCCACAGCGACCAGGGGGGACTCGATGCCGAGCTGACGCAGATACAGATCGCACAGGGGCAACGCGTCCAGGATCAGGTTCTTCGTGATCGCGTCGGAAATCTCTCGAAAGGAGATGTGCCGCGTCAGAAAAAACACCTTCAACGTCTTGGCCACAAACAGGGTCATGGGTTCACGGTGGGCGGCTCGAGCCTTCAGCACAGCCGTGTGATCGATGAAAGGAACCTTCGCGGCCTGCAGAGATTCTTTGTTCAAGGGGGCCGTCGCCAGNCCGTCGAGTTCGTGCGCCAGGGCGGCATCGATGGCTCGATCGAGATACGTGTATCCCGCACGACCGCCGTCAGCGCCGATCTGCCCCAGGGGGGCAGGGGCGTCGAGGACGCCGCAATCGATGAAGTCGATGCACCCTGGATTGAAGTGTCCCTGCTGCGGAGACGTGATCGGGTGGAGGTCGATGGACAGATCGAGAAATCGAATCACATCCGTGAGAACGGCGTGATCTGCATAGACGACGGGACGGACTGCAGCATAGGCGGCCGGGTCCTGCAAAGCCTTGACCACAATTTCGGGGCCGATGCCGGCGGGATCACCGACGGTGAGGCCGATCAGGGGACGGTGGGGCATAAGCTCGATCTCGTCACTTCATTGGGTTGGCTGAACAGTCTGCGCACATCCTCGTCTGGATGCTCGACAAGACGCCTCGGCATAGGGGTATGGTTGCTCAACGGTGCGTGCGATGCATGTCCAAAGTAAATGTGGATCGTACGACGTTCACTTGTCGTTGTGCGCAGTCGGCCCGCATGGCAAGAGCCAGGGTTGAACAGAAGCGCGGTGCCCGCCGGTCCCAGCACATCACGGGCACTTGATCCATCACACCCTGGCAGGTTTTCACCGCGTTTGGTCTCTACCGTCTCGGGTACGACGCTGAAGCAGTGGGTCGTCTCGTCGACATCGGTCAGGTAGTACACGAGAGACAACGCTTCGAGGCCAAACTCGTGATCNGGATTGTTCGGCCGATCCCGATGCCACTTCGACACGGGAGGGTTGCCGGCGATCGGTGCACGCACCATGACCGAGTGTTCCTCGACGACCAGTTCCTTCCCCACAAGACGGCTCACGAGGGGCAGGATCTCAGGGTGCAGCAGGCTATGATCAAAGACCGGCATGTTGAGCAGGATCGACACACACTGTCTGCGTCCTCCCTCGCCACGATCCGGCCACCCATCGGGGAACTGGAGTTGGTGGTCGTCGATGGCTTCATTGAGCCCCGTCACCTCTTCGATGCTCAGCGCACCTGGCAGGACGCAAAACCCATCCTGTGCAAAGGACTCGATCAATTGTCCCCATCCAGCAGGTCGCCGAGTCCACCGAGTACAGAGCCTTCGCCCTGCCGCTTGCCACCCGCTGCGGGTGCGTGCTCGAGGATGCGATCGGCAAGTCGGGAAAAGGGCAGGCTCTGCAGATAGACNGTGCCCGTGCCTCTCAAAGTCGCCAGGAACATGCCTTCCCCGCCAAAGAACATGGATTTGAGCCCTCGGGTCATCTCGATGTCGTAGTTGATTCCGGGACTGAAGGCGACGAGGCATCCCGTGTCGACGCGAATCAACTCGTTGCGCAGCTCCCGCTTTACAACTGTACCGCCAGCGTGTACGAAGGCCATGCCATCGCCGCGAAGTCGCTGCAGGATGAATCCCTCTCCGCCAAAGAAACCCGTGCCGAGTTTCCGATTGAAGGCGATGCTGAGTTCGGTGCCCAAGGCCGCGCAAAGGAAGGCGTCCTTCTGACAGATGAGTTCCTCGCCGATGGTGGACATGTCGACGGGGATGATGTGTCCGGGGAAGGGGGCACCAAAGGCGACTTGGGCCTTGCCTCTTCCCTGATTGCGGAAATGGGTCATGAACAGCGATTCACCCGTGATCGCCCGCTTGCCCACGTCCAGCAGCTTGCCCATGAATCCGCCATCCGGCTTGGAGCCATCACCCATCTTCGCTTCGAACTCGATGTGATCATCCATCCAGTTCATGGCGCCCGCTTCGGCGATGACTGTCTCTCCAGGGTCCAACTCGACTTCCACGACCTGCAGATCATTGCCGTGAATGGTGTAATCAATTTCCTCGCAACGCATGTTCCGTCTCTCCTGCTCCTTGGGGGCAGGGGTGCTCCACCACTGCGCCGGTCACGATCTATCCTATCGTTGCTGTGTTGTCCGTGGCAAGGGGAGGGCGGTATACTTCACGGTGGTGCNCATCTAATGCCCCTCGTCGGGGCACGGAGACCGACATGCCCGGCTCTTCGCTACTCAGGTCCCTGTCCACATTCGGTGTTGTGATTCTCGGAGCGGCATCGGCCTGTGTACATGCCGCCAGTCTGCCTTTGAATCTGGTGCCGTCACGAGACCAGAATATCATCGGCGATGAGCTGATCCGGGGGATCGTCACGACCGGACCCGCCAGCGTGCACGGGCCGGAGATGGTGTCCACGGGGCCGGTCTTCGTCGGCGACGAGGCGGCGGCGATTCGCATCGACAGTACCGCACGTGGGACGTGGATGCTGGATCTGGAATTCGCCGAAACCCTTGATATGCTCGGGTATTCGTCGTTCCGCTTCGCCTTCCATCCAGGGGGCGCGTCGGGCACGCAATTGGCGATGGGGCTTGGCGAATACGATCTGTGATTGCTCACCCGTCGAACGACGCGCATCCACCTGAATCGCCGGGAATGGCAGATGGTGGAGTTTCCCCTCGATGTTTTTCAGAGGGAGCGTGTGATTCCCACGATCACATTCCAGGGAGATCTGCGGGGCACCTTCTATTTCGACGATATGCGACTGGTGAGTAAGCAGCAGCTCACGGCCGTCGAGGAGGACACGAACCCAACACCGAATCAGACCACCCTTGAGGCCGGCTATCCGAACCCGTTCAACAGCAGCGTGACGATCTCATTCCAGCTTGCTGAGTCGGGGCCGATACGGCTGGATATCTACAATGTCACTGGTTAGCGAGTGCGCCGACTCATTTCAGGGCACCGACAGGTCGGAGAGCATCCGGCGACGTGGGATGGATGTGCTGAGGCTGGAGGCCACGTCGCAATCGGTGTATATCTATATCGACTGACCACGTCGGCGACGACGCAGGCACGGCGTTTACTGCTTCTGAGGTAAGGGCCTCCCTTTTTTCTTCAACGACCAGGAGTCTCGCAGTGACTCGATCCGTCCTCTGTCCAATGCTTTGCTTTGCCTGCCTGTTGGGGGTCGATCGCATCGCAGCTGACGACTTTCGTGTCCTGCCGTATCTACAGAATCCGGCACCAGAGGCGATGACGATCCTCTGGTTTTCTGACAGCGATGCCCCGGGGAGCGTCGAGATCAGTCCGACCCCCGGTCAGAGTTCAGAGCGCGTGTCAACAGCCACCCTCGCCGAGTCGCTCGCCTACCCGGCGTGGGAAGTGTCGACCTACTTCGACGGCACACCACCGCCTCCACCGATTCAGCACCGGGTTCGTATCGACGGCCTGGCACCGGCGACGGAGTACCACTTCCGCGTTCAGCAAGGGGAGTCGGCGCACGAGGGCACTTTCACCACCGCACCCGCACGCGGCACATCCGATCCGATCCGTCTGATCTTCTTCGCCGACTCCGAGACCGAGCCGGAATCGACGGGAAAACACACGAAGTGGCTCCGGGCGACCGACCTGCAGACGCCGCGAACCTATCCGCTGGATCAGACGACGGGTCTGGCGAACAACCTGCAGATCATCCTCGAAAGAGACCCTGACCTTCTGGGCATCGCCGGTGACCTCGTCGAATCGGGTGGCGAACAGCGCGACTGGGATGAATTCTGGCGTCACATGACCGATGTGGGAGGGGTCAATCTCGCAGCTCGTGTGCCGCTGATCGCGGCACCGGGGAATCACGAATACTACCAGGGCCCTCGGATGGCGGGATACGACCAGCCCGGGTCCGAGCGGTCTATCTCACGCTGGTTGAGCTACTTCGAGAATCCGAGCAATTACGATCCGAGTGCAGAGGGCCGGTACTACCGTCTGGACTATGGTCCCGTCACGCTCATCTGTCTGGATGTCAGCAATGGTATTCCGAACAGATCAGCCCACGACACGAACTTCTTACTTCTTGGGGACGATGAACCCGGTGGCGGGCATTCTCCCGGCTTTGGTGAGGGGTCCAGACAGCACGCCTGGTTGCGCCGGCAGTTGGCCGACAGTCAGCGGACCAGTGCCTTCACCTTCGTTTTCTTCCACCACGTGCCCTACTCGGTGGGCCCCCACGGATGGCCCGCCGGGAACGGCTCGGGACGGAACGAACAATCCGGCGTGCCCGTACGCGCCCTGACCCCCATGTTTCACGAATTCGGTGTCGATGCCCTCATCGCCGGCCACGACGAGATGTGGGAACGATCCACACTTGAGGGCGAGGAAGTCCTGACCGATGGTCGTCGACGGCCTCATACACTACAGGTGCTGGATGTGGGCATCGCCGGCGACGGCCTGCGAGAACCGGAGCCGGGGCTGACCAATCCGCACCAGCAATACCTGGTGCATACGGATGTGCCAGAAGTCTGGTCGGACGGGGTGCTGATGTCGGGTGGCAAACACTATGGTCATCTCGAAATCGATGTGCTGCCTACCGAGGCGGGTTGGCAGGCGATTCTCAAGCCCGTCCACGTGTTTCCCTTTGTCGACGCCCAGGGCAATCTGCAGGGCTTCGAGCGCCGACTCTACGATGACATCATCGTACTCGGGCACGTGGCGACGGCCATCAACGAGTCAAAGACCGGGAACGCCGGTACCCATCAACTACAGCCTCCGTACCCGAACCCCTTCAACGACACGGTGCTGGTTCGATTTCAGCTGGCTTCGTTGGAAACGGTTCGAATCGAGATCCGCGACAACCGTGGAGCCTTGGTCCGCGAACTGCTAGACCGCCCTCTGGCAGCAGGCCTGCACACGGTGGAGTGGAATGGTCGCGAAGGGGATGGTGAGGCAGCCGCCAGCGGCATGTATCTGATCTCAATGCACGCCGGGGCCACGCGGGAGACAGTCGAGGCGGTGCTCGTCCGCTAAGGGCAGACGCGAGGGCTACTGCGTATTCGGCTCGTGGGTGACGACTTTGCGTCCATCGGGATATAGGCGTCCTAGTTGCCGATCGAAGGCGTAGGCCAACTCAATCGACTCGCTCGGCTCACCCAGAAAGTTGAAACGCAGGACTACATCCTCCAAGATCAAGCGGAGGTCGGTGACGTCATCGTGAAGCACGGGGAAGACGAGGTATCCTTCCGCCTCCTGACCTGAGAACACGATGTCATCTGTCAGCATCGTGCGTCGCAGCAGGTCGAGTCGCTCGCGCAGCCGACCATACTCATTACCGCGATATCCGATGGCATAGGCCCGGTAGTAGTTCTCCATCTGCGCCAGAGAGAGACTGCGATATTGGCGGCCATTGCCAGCGAGCAGAACCGAACGGGACGGGTCGACCTTCACCTTCGGATAACTGTAATTCTTGACCGTCGCGTGAAAAACGGTGAACCGCTGGCGTGTTGAATCCAAACCCGTGAATTCGGTATCACCGAATGTATAGCTGTTGGTCGACTTCGTGGCACCCACCGAGGCAGGGGAGAAATTCCGATTGAGTTCCTCGTCCGTCATCGGCCGCAAAGTGAGCTCGAACCGGTCCAGCTGATACACCACACTCCCGTCATCGTGCACCGTCATTCCCTGGCCCTGGTCACCCGCCGGCTTCAGAGGTCCAGCAAAGGGCTGATAGGCGCAAGAGACTATCGTGCAGCAGATGACGAGGGCCAGAAGGCCAAGGAAGGTGAGAATCGGCAGAGCGGGGCGTCTCATGGAAATCTGTCCAGGTTTGCCAGCAACGGTGCGCAACAACAAGAATTCGCGAGGAAAGGTAGAGTCGGGTACCCCGACTGCACAAGAATCTTCTTCCTTGACGATCCCTTCACAGCCGTTGTTACGTTATCCCTATGTTGCGAAGAATCTACCCCTCTGTTTTCCTGCTCTGTCTTGCCTCGGTCACGACAGGATCAGCCGACCAATTTCTCGTGGGCGGATCCGACCATCCCTGGGTCGACTCTGGTACCACTCCAGGTGGTGTCATCGACTTTGTCGAAGATATCACCACCGTGATCGAAGAAGAGCAGGTCCTGTTTCCCGTCGAGACTGATGAGAGAAACTGGATCGTTCCGGTTCGTGTCGATCCAGACGTGAATATCTCGATCGGATTGCTGGATCGTGGCGGCAAGATCGACATTAATCTGTCCGACAATCAGAAAGACGAAGATGAACTTGCGGGGGTGATCAACGGCGATCATCGTGTCGCCCTCGACCGCAAGCCTGTCGATGGCCGGGCCCTGGTGAACAATGGCATCATTCTGTCCATCGATCTGGGTGCCCGTTTTGGGGTGAATCGAATCGTCTTCTACCCTCGCATGACCCCGCAGTTTCCCTTCGGTAACGATTTCATGCGCAGTTACGCGCTGTTCATCAGCGAAGATGAAGAGCCAAACCTGGCGTCGCCTGACTTCTCGGAATCCGACAACCAGGACACGACGGTCGTCGTCGAGATCGACGCTCAGTTCGTTCGATCTCTGGCACTGAAGTCGACACTGAATGCCGGTTTTGAGATCGACGAATTCGAGATCTATGGGACCGGATTTGTGCCCGAGGCCTCTTACGAGTCCCTTCCACTGTTCCTCGATGATCCTTCTGTGTGGGGACAGATTCGGTGGCTGGAGGCGATCGCCGGAGATCCGAGAGATTCCTCGATCGAAGTGCGGGTCCGCTCGGGTTCAGACGACACTCCGGACAGCTTCTTTCGCCAGATCAAGGTGGGAGGTGTTGTCACGGGCCGTTCCGAGAACGACGCTGATGGCAATCCGTTGACCCAGGCCAGCTACGAGCGCCTGCTGCGCGAAGATGAGTCGGTGTTCAAGCAGACCGATCTGGAGAACTGGGGTCCGTGGCAGTTGGTGAGCAACGGGCAGACCCTTGAACTGCCCGCACCGCGACAGTATCTGCAGTTCCGCATCGACTTTGCCAACGCGACGCTGAATTCGGCTCGTGCCCTGGCGGAGTTGGAATTCGATTTCGCCTCGCCTCCCGTGGACAGGTTGATCGCCGAGGTCCAACCCTCTGTGGCCACCATCAGCGAGCCTACGACATTCACCTTCGTCGCTCGCATCGACAATGGCAGTGGCCGTCCCGGTTTTCGGCGTTTTGACATGGAAACGCCGGCGAGAGTGACGGCCATTCACTCGGTCATCGTACGCGACTCAAACGGTACCGTCGTTTCCCAAGGCGATTTCGGGTCGATCGCCAACGACGCGGTCTTGCCGATCCAGAGTGGCCAGATCACGGTCGATGCGATCGAAGAAGATCATTTCTCCTTACAATTGCCCCGGATTGAGCAGGACGGTGCCACGATCGAGATCATCTTTGACTCAGCCGTCTTTCGATATGGGACTCGATTCCGTGGCCAGGCCTTCGCCGACGATGCCGAGTTGCCCCTGCTGACCGAAGCGGGAAACGCGACGACTGCCATCGACACCGACGGTCTTCTCGTGAAGGTGTCGATCGGGTCCAAGATCGCGGGGCCCATGACCCTGACGCCGGCGAGTTTTTCACCCAATGGTGATGGTATCAACGATCTGACGCGGATCGAATACATTGTTCAGCATCTCGTCGCGCCTTCCCGGGTCACCGTAGATATCTATGACCTGGCCGGGCGTCGAGTGCGACAACTGACCACAGACAACAGAAGCAGTGGCCAATATGCCGTTGACTGGGACGGGCGCGACGATGACAACGCGCTGGTACCCCCCGGGTTGTATGTGGTGGCTGTCGAAATCAACTCAGATGAAGGAAACCATCGGCGCCTGGGGCAGGCTGCCGTGATCTACTGATGAAAAGCACCACCAAACCTGCATTGACCAAACTTGCCGTATTGAGAGGGCTCAACGTGAGCATGACTCAGCCAGTTCACTATCGTCGAACACTCCAGATTGCCGTCATCTGTCTTTGCGCCGGCATCCTCGCTGTTCCCGCTTTTGCCCAGGACTACGGGGCCCGATTGGGAACGGTGAAGCGAGGCGGCGATGTCAAATTCGAACCCACCGGACCGGGTGTGCTATTCGACGCCCTCGATCCAGCGGTGCGTAAGTGGTATGTGCCGCAGGAACTGTTCAACGAGTATGGATGGCACCAGTGGCAGTACACGAACTACGCTCGGCAGCGCTACGAGCGTTACGTGGACACGGCAATCGAGGGAGACTACTTCTACGATCAGTATGGCAGTTTGGTCACCCGTGGATGGCTGGTGTACGACTGGCAGGAGGACCGTCCCCAGCAGTTTGGCAGCACCGTTTTCAAGACGCGCCGCTATCGGGACTGGTTCAATCGCGTCGTCATCGCCTCCGATTCGAAAGGGCAGTATCACTACACGCTGACCGTGGGTGATGAGATTCGCTCGACTCTGACACCGATGACATTCTCGAAGCCGGGTTTCAACGGCATTCAGTTCGACTTCGCCGCCGACAAATACCAGGGAACGTTCCTGCTGTCGAGACCGAGTCGCCCGGCGCAGGTGACCGACCCGGAGGTGCCCGACACACGCACCAGCGTCACCAATCTGATCGGTGGGCGAGGTGTGGTTCAGGTAGGGGACTTTATCAAACTGGGAGCCACGTATGTGAGTGCCTTTCAGGCACAGACGCTGCGTGACGATGTGGCGGGCACACCCTTCTCAGGTGGCTCTCTTACGACGGAGCAGAATGCCGTTCCCATCTCGCGGATCATCCTGCGTCTTTCAGACGATTCGCCCGACGATGGCACAGGTGGCGCTGCCCTGTTTGATGACGAGATCATCATCAAGGACGTGGATGGAAACACGGTGCGCGGCAGCGAGATCGGCTTCGAACCCATCCGCGAGGGTGGTTTCCAGCGTGTGGGGTATCTGGCGGCCGACGGCGGCGAACAGATTCTGTTGACATACGACTTCACCGATGCCAGCTATCTGGGGCCCGATCGGTCGGTGATCAAAGAGGTCTCCTTCGAATTGGTCGTGTCCAACGACTATCGAGTGGAGATCACGTCAGACCGCCAGACCAATGTCGACCTGCAGCCCGTATTCCTGTTGGCTGAGCGCGCAGCAGGGAACATCCAGGACAACTCGAATCAACGTCTGCTGCGCATCGAATACGGTCTGCCCACGTCGAATGTGATCTTCGGGTTCACCGTCGAAGGCACACAGATCCTGGGCTTCGACCTGTACGGTGAGTGGGATATCAACAAGCGCTACCGCCAATACCCGAATGTGAATCGCAAGAATCACAGCACCGCCATCGACGACGCACAGGCGTGGATGATCAATCTCACACGCACGACGTATCCCTGGTTCTTCTCGCTCGAGGGATACAGCATGGACAGCGACTACTCGACTCGTTCGTTCCTGGCCGGTACACGGGTGCAGGACGAGATCGACTACGAGGATGAACGGCTCTACGTGTATGAATTCGTCGATGACAACGACGATCAGGATCGTCGCCCGGATTGGGATCGTTTCGGCCAGGCACTCGTGGACAACGCCATCTTCCCCGGATTCGACGAGAACAACGACTTCATCTCCGACTTCAACCAGAATGATACCGATGACCGGCCAAACCTGGTGCCGGACTACGAAGAGCCCTTCCTGCGCTATCGCACCGACCGCCCGGAGTTTCTGTTCGGCATCGACATGAACAACAACGGCTGGATCGACCGCTTCGAGAATGACGACGAGCCCGATTTCCCCTATAAGCGCGATCGTCGCGGATACAACGTCTATGGCGGCACCCACATTCTGTCCGACGCCCGATTGACGCTGGGGCGTACGGACGAGGAGCTCATCGACGGCGATGGTGCGAACCGAACGACCTATCTGTTGCTGACCCTCGATCATGATCGCGCGAGTCTGGGTCGCTTCAAGGTCTATCAGTATCTGCGCAAGGCAGAAGATGACATCCGTGACAATCTGATTCAGTGGGTGCAACTGCAGGACTCGCGTGGCGGTCTGGTCAGGATTCAGGATCCTTTACCGGCGCGCGACACGTGGATCAACACGACCTATCTGAGCTTCGACTATCAGGGGATCGAGGGGCTCAACTTCGTCAACAAGTTCAAGTACGAGTTGTTCCATCAGAACGACGACGTACCCGAACTGCGTGACTCAGCCCATTTCTTCGGCCTCATCAACAAGGCCGACTACACGGTAAAAGTGGGCCCCGTCGATGTGCAACCCAGATGGAAGAGTGAGTTCATTCGCCAGAGCCCCGTCGAAGGGCGTGATCCCAAACGACGCGAGCTGACAGAAACGCTGTTTCTCGTGACCCGCTTCCCGGTGCTGCGACAAACCCTCATCGAACTCGGTCTTGAGATTTCCCGGTTCGAGCAGTTTCGCGACAAAAAGGGAGTACCCGTCGAGCGCACGCTGCGACCTGACTCGAACAGTCGAGTCGTAGCCGTTCAGTTGAGCAACACGTCGCCCTATCTCGGATACAATCTCAACGTGCGCACGGGATTGCGACTAAAGAAGGAGACCTTCGAGACGTTGCCCTCCGAGACCACAAGCACCCTTTTTGTGACGATCTACGCTGGATTGGGCGGCTGAGCCGCCCAATATGGGGCCCTCGGAGACGCATATAAGTAACACTGTAACAACAGTTTAAGCTGACAGGCGGTCGTTGGTATTTGCGGCTCATTCAAAACCTGTTGATTTGCCCCCGGCTAAATAGATGTGTAGCTTTTCGACAGAATTTCGCGGCATTGAATCCAGAGCAGGGGGCCGGCCGGCCTCTGTTTTGATAAGTGCTGAGATCCTTTTCCACCAGCTCAAAGGAGCCTGACAATGAAGAGATTTGCACCCATCGCGGCACTGTTGGTCGTCATGGCCACCAGTGGCGTTGAGGCGCACCAGGGAGAAATGGGCTTCATGTTCCAGTTCCCTGCGGGCCTCGAGCCGACCCTCGACGGTGAGATGGACGACTGGGCATTCATCCCAGAGGTCTATTACAACCGTGCCGAGTCCATGTTCAATCAGTTTGGCGCCCCCCTCGATTTGAGCGATTTCAACTCGTACCAGATCTGGGGTTACTCGCTGGCAACCAACAAGGCCTATCTCGGCGCCTGGGTCTCGGATGACGCGATTCACAACACCGAGAAGTGGTCGACCACGACCGACTGGGATCACACGGGTGGCCAGTTCCGTGGCTTCGGTGACGAGAGTGAAGAGTTCCAGGAGCGCTGGACCGGCGCACAGGCGCAGCGTTATGACCTGTATGCTCCCACCTTCGCTTCCGGTGGTTTCTACACCTCCCACCGCGGCAGCGCCGAGTGGGCAGGCCTTCCTCCCCACCTCGAGTGGGGTGGCAAGTACACAAAGGGTGAGGTGAACAGCTTCGAGCCGGCCGAGATGCAGGCCGAATTCGCCATCACTCCTTGGGACGATGCTCATCCCGACGGCCCCGAGGCCAGCACCGAGCACATCTTTGCCGTGAACCAGATCATCGGTCTCGAGGCGAACTGGGGCGACAAGGATCCCGATCCGGGTGCCTATGACGACGCCTACTGGTCGCTGTTCGGTGGCATCGGTGCCTCCGCTCAGGCCGATCAGTTTGGTGACTTCCTGCTGGCACCTCTCGAGCCGGGGCTGCCCACGGCCGTTGAGAACAGTACCTGGGGTCAGGTGAAGGCCTCCTTCGCTCAGTAAGCACGAAGGCTGCACATTCACCGTATTCGGAAGTTCAAAAGCGGGGTTCACGGGCTACCGTGAGCCCCGCTTTTCTTTTACCAGGCTGAAGAGTTTGCCCAATGAAGATCTCATCACACTCGCTCGTCCTGTTGTTGGTACTCGGTGCCTTACCCCTGTCAGCGCGTGAAACGATCCAACTGGGTGGTGCCACCGGCCAGGCCTGGACTGAGAGTGGCGAACTCACGTTCATCGATTCAGATACGAGGGCAGGCAGCATCGGACCCTTCAAGACTGAACTGACGGAGAATCTGATCGCCACCATGCGATCTAGAGGTGGTGACATCGACACCATCGTCGACAACTACACCATCCCGCAGGACTGGAGCGATGGCGGCTATGAGTGGATCATTGACGGCGATTCCACGACCGCCTTCGTGCATCCACCCCGAATCCAGATCCTCGGAGGCGGGGGTGGCTACTGGACGGTGCCCATGTTCTTCGATCTGGGCGCGCCCTTCCTCGTCTCTCGGATTCGCTGGACAACTCGTTCGGACCACCCCGAGAATCAGATGAGGCGTTATATCCTCTATCTGAATGATGGAACCGAGGCAGCGAAGGATCGCGTCGGCAACATCGTCTGGACGAAGTACCGAGAAGAGATCGACAATCTGGAGAGTATCGTCGACTTGGAGATCAAGCCACAGATGGTGCGTCACATCTATATCCGGCCAGGTGGCGTGGGTACCAACAATGGCCTGAGTACAACCTGGGAAGTGGCGGAGATGCAGGTCTTCGGCCAGGGCTTCGTCCCTGGCGCCGAATTCACGTCCGATCCGCTTGACCTGGGTGCCCCATCTACACTTGGGCAGATTCAATGGGGTTCACACCAGGACGCCGGTGGGCAGATTATCATCCAGACGCGCACGGGCATTGACGACCAACCCTATGTCTATTGGCGCGTGACTGGTGTGGGAGACGAATTGTCTCCAATCGATGACCAAGGCCGCCCCTTGACGCTGTCCGCCTATGAGCGTCTGAAGCCGAACCAGCGAGGCGGGATCACGGATGACCTGGCCGACTGGAGTCCCTGGCAGACCTATGATCTCGAAAAAGGTCTGATGGGCACACAGATTCTGTCCCCCAGTCCACGATCCTTCATTCAGATCCGTGTTCAGTTCTTCTCCGACGCCCTTGCAGGGGGCCGCGTCGATTCACTGCACTTCGAATACTCGCAGCCACCGGTTGTGACATCTGCAGTGGGCGAGATCTTCCCCACGCAGGTCGAAGCTTCGGTGCTGACCGATTTCACCTATGCCGTACGCGCACGTATTGAGCCGGGACAGTCAGGTTTCGATGCACTTCGGCTGCGCTCCAACGCCCTCATCGACACGATTACCGATGTCCGCATCGATCGAGGCGCCGTGGCCTACGATGTGGACCGAGATTCGTTGGGCATGTTGATTCGATTCCAGCGAATCGTCCAGGATCAGTCGCTGCTCGAGGTCGATTTTGGTGCCCGCGTATTTCGTTACGGCACGCCTTTCGACGGTGCTCTCGTAGATACCGAATCCGACGAAGTACCCTTGTTGGTCAATGCAGGAGACGCGATCGCGGAAACACTCAGCGATGAGTTGACGGTGCGCACTGGTTTGAAGGGGGCGATCCTGCCCGATCTGACCGTGTCGCCCAATCCATTCTCGCCAAACGATGATGGTTTCAACGACCAGGTCACGCTGTCTTCCGCGGTCCTGCGTTTGACGGGAGACACGCCGGTTGACCTGCAAATCTTCGATCTGAGTGGGCGTCTGATTCGGACGTTGAGCCAGGTCGTGTCGGGCAGCGCCTCCTTCGCGATGGAGTGGGACGGCCAGGACGAGGCCGGTATATTGGCGCCGCCGGGTCTGTATGTCTTCCGGCTGGCCGTCGACACCGACACAGGTAGTCACACGCGTCTGGGCCAGGTGGCCCTCGTCTATTGATGCGGGTCGCTCACAGGCAGGTCGCCGCCGCGTTTCTGCTGCTGGTCGGATGCGCCACCGAACCCGAGGTCGCACCCGCTCCCGGCGTTGTCGCCACGGTGGGGGAAGAGCGGATCCTGGCCGACGATCTTCGGATACACGCATCGCGCGTCCCCATCACCCTGCTTTCCAGCAGTCGGCCCGATTCCGCGCGTCGTCAGTATCTGAAGGGTCTCATCGTGCGGCGGCTTCTGGCTCGAGAACTGACCGACCGCGGTCTGGACACGGCGAAGGTCGTGACCCAACAGGCAGAGGATATGCTGAGGAATCGGCTTTCAGATCTGTATCGGCGCGAACATCTGTGGCCAGAGGTGACCGTCGAGCGCGCCCAGGTGCAGGCATTCTACGACAGTCTCGGGCTTGCGGTACAGCGGCTGGTATCCGGCATTGTCGCCCGCACTCGTGCCGAGGCCGAGCAGATGCGTCGGGGTCTGTTGGCGGGGGAGAGCTTTGAGAAGATGGCGAAACGGCAGTCGAAACACCCCCTGTCTGCGGCGGCCGGTGGTGAACTCGGCCACCTGACTGTTCGTCAAGCAGCGACGCTCGGGATCTCCGCCGAGACTTTCGCAGATCTGCCAGACAGTGCGATCTCCGAGGTTTTTTCGCTGGGTGATCAGTTTCAGATCATTCGATTCCTCGACACACGGCATCCGCCTCTCGAAGAATTCGGACAGCAGATTTTAGACGTGTTGATGGAGCGCGCGCGTGAGCGTTACGAGGCGGAACGACTCGACGAACTTACCGCCGAGTTGGGCTGGCGATCTGTGCCCGAAGGTCTGGCCATCATCGACCAACGTGGCGGGGGCAATACGGCCGTGCAGCCTTGGTTGTTCGGGAGTGTGGAAATGGCGTCCCCGTTGTTCGTTTATGCCGACACGGCGATCTCGATCGGCCAAATGCTGGACATCTCCAAACGCCGTCGTCGAGATATCACCGACGCGGCGTCAGCCGAGCGACTCGGCCAGAGTCTGCGAGCAGAGTATCTGTTCGCCGAGGCAAGTCGTCGTCTGGGCATGGAGAGCACGCCAGAGATGATCTCGTGGCAAGAGAACCTCATCGAGGAACTGGGCATCACCGAACTGCGCCGGCTCGTGTTGGCCGAGGCACCGGCCCTGACTTCAGACGATGTGCAGCAATTCTACAAGGACTATTCGGACCTGTTTCGTGAGAGTGATGACATCCTCATCGTGGAGGCCCTGCTCGAAACCGAAGAGGACGCGGCCGCCGTCCTCGCCGATGCCGAGGCGGGACAGGATCTGATGGTGCTGGCACGCGAGCGAACGACACGAACCGAGGGCCCCGCGGATTCACGCGGAACGCTGAGACTCAACGAGCACGAGCGCATGACGAACAGCGTCCTGTATGCGGCCGTACAAGAGGCTCCCCTCAATGAGATCGTCGGCCCTGTTGCCGTGCAAGGCGGATTCAGTGTTTTTCGTGTGATCCACCGCGAGAAAGGGATAATGATTCCCTTTCTCGACGTAGAGCAACGTGCTCGTGCCTATGCACGGCGCACCCAACAGAGCAAGACCTTCGAGGACTTCGTCGACGAATTGCTGGATCGATACGAAGATCAGACGCGGATCTACGAATCAGAATTGGCCCTTGCCCTGCCCGACTCTCTCGTCGATGAGATCGCTCGACGCGATCGGCAACGCGCCGGTCTCCCTGTCGATCTCAACTAAAGCGGCCACTTGCCAACAGGAGCTCACCCATGTTTCGCGCTCTGTGCACCTGCCTGGTCATCCTATCGGTGAGCGCCGCCTGGGCGCAGGATGGGTATCGCCTCACGAGTCAATCCATCGAGATCGACCGGGCTTCCCACTGGCGCGCATGGGCTGCCCCCGAGGGATTGGTGTCGATCTCGTCGGACGGCGTTGTCCAACCGCGGGTGCTGAACACGTCGGTGAATGCGTCGCTGAACGCGGCTGACTTTACGTATGAGTTGGCCGGTGCACTGAGCAGCTACTACGCCAATTCTGCCAGCGATGGGGGCGTCTTGCGCGCCACGGGCGGCATCAAGAGTGCCAAGTCCAGCGACGGAACCGCTTTGCGCGTGATGGATGGTGACGTGACGACCTACTGGGAGCCGGATGCCGACGATGAGCTGGCCGACTGGCAGGTCGAGATCGATCTGGGTCGATTGGTGTCGGCAACGCACATTACGATTCGTTTTACCGAAGACGCACCCGATGACCGTGCCGATCCTTTCTACCAGTTTCGTGTGCATACCGCCACCGGTCAGAATCCCTTCGACGAGGTCTCCAATCCCATTCTCGAGTACCAGTTTGCAGGTGGAACGACCGAACCCAACCTCGACCAACGTGAGTTCACTTTCGGTCTCGAACCCGTACTCGTGCACACCGATGGATGGACCGGCCGTCTGACTCAATACGTACGGGTCTCCGCCACAGGGCGGAGGGGCGACCGCGCCGAGGAGGTGACGCAGGGCGAATACGACGCTCTGCCGACGGCGGATCAGGGGGTCGTGGAGAATGTCTGGCTCATCGGTGGCGAACAGCGCGTCGTCACAGCGGACAGATACGATGCCCTTCCTGCCGAGCAGCAGGGAGGCCAGCGTTATTTCCGTCGTGAGCGCCCGCGCCTGGCCGAGGTCGAAGTGTGGACGGCGGGGGACAACATCGCGTCCGGCATCCAGACACGTGGTGGAAGCTTGCAAGAGGGCAATCCGAACGCTGCGGCGGAACTGGCCTTCGATGGCAGCATACGCACGAACTGGAATGCCACCGTCTTCAGTACTGTCGGAGATATTGCGGGTTGGGGGCTGCTGCAAATCGATCTGGGCGCATTGATGCGCATCGACGCGGTACGCACCATCTCACGCCGCCCTGCCCGCGCCGAGCGCGTTCTCTTCGGGTATATCCTGCGTGGCTCCGACGGTTCCGTGGCACCCGATGGCAGCCTGATCTGGGAAACCCTCAGCCCCGATGAGCGCCTGCTGAATCAGGATACGAGACTCTTCGAAGATCGATTCGATTCGACGCCGCTGCGGTTTCTTGAGTTCCGCAACGTGGACACGGCACGCCGCACCCTCGCTCACGAGGGGAATCGACATCAGAGTGTCGTGACCGAGATGCAGATCTACAGCAGTGGTTCGGTACCGGAAGTCACCATGGTGTCGGACCTCATCGACATGAATGTGCCGCGCAACCTGCAGACGATCTCCTGGGACGCGGATACACCTGAAGGCACGTCCGTTGAGATCCGTACGCGCACAGGTGACAACCTGCGAGAAATCAGTCATTACTACCTCACGACAGGAGAGGAAGTCACCAAAGCTGTGTGGGACAGCAAACCCTCTTTCTTCCGCGATCCGGTGGTGGTGAAGGAGTTCGTGCCAGGGCCGGGATGGAGCAATTTCAGCCAGGCCTATCGGGAACCCGGTGAAGCGATCGTCTCACCCAGCCCACGGCGATACTTGATCGTGGAGACACGCCTGCTCAGCTCGGTATCCGATACGGTCGCGTCCATCCGTTCGATCTCGATTTCCACGCAACGGCCCGTAGCCAGTCAGTTGCTCGCCGAGATCAGCCCCAAACGCGACGTGCCCATCGGTGAACCGGTGGATTTCGATCTGTTTCTCCGACCGACCTTTCCATCCTTCGGTGCCACCGACTTTGATCGTCTTCGGATCATCGCACCTTCGCAGGCCGAGATGACCTTGCGCAGTGTTGACCTCGGGGATGAAGGCGATTTCACCGCCGCCACCACGGAGTCTTTCGTGCGCGACGGTGCGACCCAGTTCAGCAATGCATCAGGTGAAGTCCTGTTTGTGAACGGGGATGGAACCGATACACTCCTGGTCGAATTGCCCACGGCGGTGAGCTCGAGCAGCCCCGACCTGGTTCGTCTGTCCTTTACGACGTCCGTCTTTCAGAGTGGATCGACCTTCCGCCTCGAGGCGGCGCGTTCATCCAGGCCAGATGCCTGGCAGGCAGCCGATGGAGGCGATGCGGTGGGTGATGAGTTGTCCATCGGTGGCGGCACGACGGTTCTGACCCCACTGGGTGGTAGCGACATTCTGCTCGGCGACGAGACGAGTCGCGTTTTCACCCCCAACGGCGATGGGTTCAACGACACCGGTCTGTTTGAGTTCGCCGTTCTCAGAATCAATGTGGACCGGGAGGTCGGCGTCGACATCCATGATCTGAGTGGCCGCTTGATCCGCCGGCTGCGTGAGACGCGGGCCAACGGGCTATACCGATTGGAATGGGACGGCCTCGACGAGGAAGACCAACTGGTTCCTCCAGGCATCTACATCGTGCGCTACAAAGTGGATGCCGATGCGGGGGGTTCGACACCGACCGGGCTGGTCAGCGTCGCCTACTGACGCCGGCTTTGCGCTGACTATTCCTCTTCTTTGTCCTCGCCGCCGCTGATGTGGGTCTCTCTCTCTTTCAACTCGGCCTCTCGTTCCGCCGCGTAACGCTCACGCGCGCGGTCCATCTTGGCCGCCTGCGAGCGGTTCTTCTTTTCCTTCATCTTCTTGGTGACAAACCAGAACGGCAGATAACCGAGTACAGCGAGGATGACGACGAGGATGGCCCACTTGGCAATCCCGAGGGCTACGCCGCCGCCGAATTTCAGATACGCATCCTGCGCGGCGACGGGCAGGGCCGTCAGAAGATGGAGGGTTGTCAGACGTTTGAGGTGTTGCATGGAGGCCTCCTAGCAATGGAGGGGGAGAGGGCGATCTCTTAGAAGATTACCAAAACAGGTTGCAGCGCGCTACTAGAGGCTGGGCGACCACGCGCAGGCCTCGGCCATGAAACCGATGGCGGCATCGAGCTGCCCGAGCTCTTCGAAGCCATAGGACAGCCGCAATTGGCGTTGGCCCACTTCCGCCAGTTGGCCATGGGGATGGACGCAGAATTCGCCGGGAATGTAGACGACCCGGGGATGTCGCTGGTGCAACGGTCCGTCGATCTCGACCTGCCCCGTGGTCCTTGAGAGATAACGACTAAAGGCCGAGCCGATGGTGGTGGTCGTTTCGGCGAAGGTCAGATAGTAGTAGAAGCCCGCCTGTCCACCGGTTACTGCCTGCAGATGCGGGCCGAGCCGATCGTGCAGCCACTGGCCCACGCACCTGGCCTTGTGGCGATAGCCGTCATTCACCGACTGCACCTGTTCGTCGATCAGGTGATCGAGAAGCCACGAAGAGATCTCCTGATTGATCAGGGGGGCGCTGAAACCGGCGTCACTGGTGCGCTGCGCCAGGGCCCCGATGAGCGGCCCTGGTGGGGCGATGACAAAACCGATACGCAAGGCGGGGGCCATGGTCTTGGAGACGGTGCCGATTTCGTAGACGATACCGATCTCGTCGTCGGCCATCATGGATCGCGGTCGCTCGAGGGAATCGTCGTGAATCAGGTCCTCGTAAGCGCGGTCGGAGAGCAACGGAATCTGCCGATCGAGCCGTCGAGACAGGTCGCTCACGATATCCACGATCTGTGTGCGTCGACGATTGGTCATCACCGTCCCCGTCGGGTTGTGTACGGTGACGACGTAGACGAAGCGGATCTCCCGGGCCCGCTCACTCAATTCGTCGATGGCCCGCCGCAGCCCCTCGGCGGACAGACCCTCGTCGTCTTCCGGGATGGCGATCAGTTCGAAGCCGGCCCGTTGCAGCACGTCGCAGTAGATGTAGTACAGGGGGTCGGCGACGAAGACGATGCCGAGCTCCAGCAACAGAGAGAAACTCTCCAACAGGCTGGTGGCGCCGTTGGGGCCGATGAGAAGATGTCGCGTATCGAGCAACCCTTCATCCACACCGGCCGGGCCGTGCCGTAGATACCAGCGCCGAAGACTGTCGAGCAGATTGCGCGACCCCGTGGGACCACCATAGTTGAGGGCCGCTCGATAGTGATCGGGGTCTTGAAGAACCGCATCCAACCCCTGGCGGACACCGTCGCGTGGCAGGGTTGCTTCATTGACGTAGCCCACACCGAGATTGATGTCGACGTCGTCGCGAAAGTCGACGGCAAACTCCGCCATCATGCGGTTCACCGGTGACGTGGTCAGACATGCCTCGCCATAGGCGGACAAGCTGGGTGCGGGTGGACGATGGGCCATATGCGGGCAGAACTCCCTGGGGTTCGGCTACTCTACCGTAAAGTAGCGGATTTCGATTCGGCAGTCGTGGTGTTCCCTTGCCTGCGGACCCTTCATGTGCCAACATCTGTGACCATGACACCTACCCAACCGACCGATCCCGAGCGTCTCAGTGCGGCTGTCGACGAGCAGCGCCTCCTCGACACGGCGATCCGCCTCGTCGATATCCCCAGTCCCACGTGTGATGCGGCTGCTGTGGCCGATGGACTGGCCGAGTTGCTGGCTGCAGAGGGTTTCGAGGTGGAACGACCCGACGCCGGTTGGCCGGAAGCACCGGCGGTGGTGACGCGCCTGCACGGCGCGGGTGAAGGTCGAACGCTCCAGTTCGACGGTCATCTCGATACGGTGCACCTGCCCTTCGTGCCGGCGCGCGTCGAAGATGGCCATCTTCGCGGTCTCGGTGCGTCCGATATGAAGGGGGGGATTGCCGCCTGCGTCGAAGCGATGCGCGCGCTACGCGATACCGATGCCCTCAGCGCGGGCAGCGTCCTGCTCACAACACACGATCACCATGAGGCGCCCTGGGGCGACGGGCGACAGGTCCACGGGTTGATCGCAGATGGTTTCACAGGCGATGCGGTCCTGTTGCCCGAGTATCTGGCAAATCCGCTGCCCCTGGCCGGTCGCGGCATGGCGGTCTTTGAAGTGACCCTGTCTCGGCCGGGCGAACCGGTGCACGAGGTCCTGCGTCCCTCCGATACGCCGAATGTCGTCGACGCGGGGGCCGAGCTCGTCGTCCGCCTGCGCGAGTTGGCCCGCGAGCTACAGTCGATCACCCACCCCTATTCTGGCACTGACACGACCTTCGTCGGCTTGCTGCAGGCGGGAGAGATCTACAACCAGTCGCCCACGTCCTGTCAGATCAAGGGGACCCGCCGCTGGGTGACGCCGGGCAGTGTAGATCGTATCCGAGACGAACTCGGTTCGATCATCGACACCGTCGCCTGTGAGACGGGCACCACCGCGCAGTGGCACCTCGAAGTGCCTGGAGACGCCTTCCAGATCGATCCTGCCGAACCGGTGCTGACCTGCCTGCAGTCGGCCTGTCGTCAGGTCAGTGGCTCAGAGCTTCCCCTCGGGGGCAAACCCTTCGTCGATGACGGCAACAAGTATTCCGCCATGGCCGGAATCCCGGCCCTGACCCACGGCCCGGATGCCCTGGGAGCCCACACGACGCAAGAGAGTGTTCCCGTCAGCGAGTTGACCCGCATCGCTCGTGTCTACGCCCAGACAGCAGCCTCGTTCTGTCCGGGTGACGCAGCCTGACGGCTCAAGACGACCACCTCAACCATCTCGGAGACAAGACCGTGCCAAAAATCGAATGGCGCTACCACCGGCCTGGCTGAACCAGCTGCAAACACACGCAAGAGTTTCTTGCGCAGAACGAAGTAGCTGATGGCACGGTTCAAAGCGCCTCTAAGGAGCCTGTCATGGCCGACACTGTCCTGGCTCTGTTGGACGGCGTTGACGAGATGCTCGTGGCCAAGGGCAAGAACATTCAACGATACGATCTGGGAAGAGAACGCCCCGATGATGACGAGCTGCGCGGTCTCATGCTCGGGCGCTCGGGCAAACTGCGGGCGCCCACCATCCGCCAGGGCAACCGGTTGCTCGTCGGCTACAACCAGGATTTGGTGGCCGAACTGCTGTGATCGTTCGCTCGCCGAGTCACTCTATGGCGAAGGGTGGGTAGTGGTCGGTGGTCAGCAGGAAGGCACAGGCCACAACCCGCAGCCAGTAACGCATGACGAGGACGACGAAATCGAAGAGGCCACGGGGATAACGTCCCGTGAACAGGATCGCAAACCAGGCGATCACGATACAGAGCAGGCTGGCAATGCTCAGCGCGAACAGCACCACATAGTGCGGTAGGGCGAGGAGCCACTTGACCAACGGCAGCCCAACGGTTGAGATCTGCTGCTGCGTCAGGATATTCGAGGTGGTCTCGAACGGCCTGATCTTCATCGACAGACGGATATTCGTCGCGCAGAAGCATCAAATAGGACTTGACATGGGCGCCAAACCCCATCCGAGCCAACTGCCAGTCGAATCACCAGCGCGGGTATTTCTGCCGGAACAGGATCATCAGAAGCGTCGCCATATACAGGCCTGCACCGAGACCGAGTCCCGTCGACACGGATGACTCTCGCACCTGTGTTCCCGGGCCACTGAGAAACGACAGAATGATGAACACGGGGATCGCGTAGATCAGCCGGAAGAACGTCGACAGTCTGGACAGCTCCCGATCGGGATAGTCCACCTCGACGGTGGCGGGATACGGGGTTGTGGCATCCACAAGGTCCTCCTGTTTCGGGGGAGGGTACAAAGGAACCTTACAGAGGGAGTGTCAAACGCAGATGGTCCACCGACAGGTCGCCGACGTCGTGAGCCGCATCGAGAAACTCGACAGCAACTTCCATCAGCCTGCCACCATCGGCGAGGCGACAGGTCATCCCATGTGGAGCGTGCAGATGGGGGAGCCAGGTGTGGGTCGACGCGTGCTGATGACCGGCGGTGTGCATGGCGATGAACCAGCCAGCGTGGAAGCAGTGCTGCAGTTTCTGGAAGGTGTGACGGCTGAGGATGTCCGTCACTTTCACTTCGACGTCATTCCCTGCGTGAACCCTTCCGGATACGAACGAAATACCCGTGAAAACGCAGCCGGCATCGATATCAATCGATCCATGTCCGACGATGATGTGATCGAGTCGGTGACCCTGCGAAAGCACATCGCGGGCCAGCATTACGATCTGTTCTTCGACTTACACGAAGACTACGAGGCGACGGGATTCTACATGTATGAAGCCGAGCGGCAGGAGAAACTGCTCGGTCCGCAAGTCGTGGAAGCGGTGAAACAGATCGGCGACATCGATTCAGATGAGAACACGGACGAGGGCCTCGACATGCCTTTGTCAGAAGGGCTGTTTCGCATCAATCCCGCATGGCGATCGATGGGTTGGTCGGCGTACGCCTATTTCGAAGGCGCCGAACACGCCGTATTGCCCGAAACCCCCTCGACGCCGTGGCCTCTGCAGAAACGCGTCGACGCGCACCTGCGGGTGCTGCGGCTGGTGCTCGACCACTACACTCCGTAGCCGCCATTCTCGCGTTATCCCTTGACAGCGCCGGCCTCGCCGGCGAGTCTGGCCGCGTGTGTCTCCACGGCATCGGCGACCTGCGCCGGATTCCAGCGCTCAAAGGGGGTGAAATCTCCGACGGCCCCTTCGTGGAAGGGGGTATTGAAGGTTGCCGTGTAACAGCAGATGAGTGCCCAGCGTCGATGGGGACTCTCGTTGGCATCTGAGCGGTGCAGCAGATTGCTGTGGAAGAACAGGACCGTTCCCGGTTCCATTTCACAGTATACCCGCTCGAGTCGTTCTTCTACCACAGGAACGCGCTCAAGGTCGATACCGGTCTGACTGCTGACCTTGCCGTGATCGAGGCGCCCCATCCGATGGGAACCGGCCAACACCTGCAGGCACCCATTGGCTCGGCTCGCCCGATCGACGGCGATCATACAACTGCCCATGTCCGGGAAGAGAAAACTCGAATACCAGTAGCCGAAGTCCTGATGCCACTCCCAGGCACCGCCCACGAGAGGCTCTTTCATCATCATCTTGTGGTGATAGTGAAAGACGCGGTCACCCATGAGTTGCTCGATGGGATCTACGACCGCCGCGCTTCTCGCATAGGCGGCGTAGGCGCTGTCAGGCAAGGCATAGTGCAGCGATAGCCTGCTGACTCTTCCGTCCTGGTCCATGTGATCCCGGGCACCCTCCTCCAACGCCTGGTCCGCGACGCCGACCTGCTCGAGGCGCTGCATTTGGCTGGCGGAGAAGAAATCGGGTAGCAGCAGATACCCGTCGCGGTCGTAGTCCTTCAGTTGTTCAGACGTCAGCATCGTTGACCCTCCCAAGGTCCTTGCAAGTTTCGATCACAGGTTCCTCGTCCACTCTCTGAAGCGTTCCTCGTCCACATTCCGTCCACTGACGACGGCTACCACGTCCCCGTCGCCGGATAGATCGACCTTTTCCTGCAGCAGGGCCGCCGTGGCGATGGCGCCCGACGGTTCCGTGCGCATTCCATGTTGGTCATAGAGCCACTTCATCGCTTCGCGTGTGGCCAGGTCGGGCAGGGCCACCGATTCTGTCAGCAGCGAACGCAGAATGGGCCAGTTGTGTTCTCCCACATCGTAGGACAACAGGCCATCGCAGATGCTGTCGGGTTTCTCGATGCGGACCCGCTCTCCCTTGGCAAGAGATTGACGGAAATCATCGGCGCCCGTCGGTTCGACACCGATGATGCGCGCCTGCGGAAAACCGTCGGCAATGGCCACCGCGTGCCCCGCCATCAGACCACCGCCTGAGACCTGACAGATAAAGTGGGACAGGGTTCGGCCGTGACGCTGAAGCTCTTCCACTATCTGCAGACCACCGACACCATTGCCGGAGATCACATCGGCGTCGTCGTAGGGCGAGGCCTGCAGCGCATTCTCCTGTTCGGAGATCTCGCGTGTCAGCCGGTCTCGTTCACCCGTCTGCGGGTCGGTGAGGATATTGTAGGTACGAATCTCCGCGCCAAAGGATCGCGTGCGTTCGAACTTGATCTTCGGTGCCGATTCTGGCATCACGATGATGACGCGTTTGCTATACCGCATTCCCGCGAAGGAGATGCCCGAGGCGAAATTGCCGGAGGAGTGGGCGGCGATCGGTCGGTCGCCGATGCGCTCCAGATTCTGCGCTGTCCAGTTGAGGGCGCCGAAGAGTTTGAAGGATCCCACCGGCGTCCACCCGTAGTCCTTCAGCCAGACACGTCGACTTTCATCAAAGCCGAGTGCATGCTCCAGCGCATAGGAGCGGATCAGCGGTGGTGGCGACAGATGTTGAGACATGACATCCACCGCCTGGCGGACATCGTCGATCGTGGCAACGCGGACGGACATTGATTTCTCCCTGGTTCTGACATCAAGGTGGCCATCCAGGGCGACACGTCAAGGCAGAGCAACCACTTCTCAGGCTGCGGCGGCAGAGGCTTCCACGATTTGGGCGTCCTCCTCCTCCGTCCACTCGTCGCCAAACATCTCCTTCAGAATCTGCTGCTGCTCTTTGGTGGAACGCTGCACATACGCCTCGGGGCGAAGCTCATCATGCTCGACCAGGCAGTCCTGCCAGGCATCCATCGGATCCTCGTCGTCATCGATGGCATCGGTGCGCCGCTCGGCGTGGTTCGACTCCCATTCGGCGAAGAAGGACTCCACAGCCATGTCCAGAGCATTGCCCCCGAGGCAGTGCTCGAAGGTGGTGGCGATCACGTGGGCGGCTGCAGCGTCGAGATTGCCCGCATCTACCAACAGGACTTCCACCACCTCGCGAGTGAGCAGCAATTGCAGGGCGCTTAGACCATGCTCGCCTGTGATGGGGCGAAGATACTTGCCA
>PATE01000027.1 GCA_002712305.1 Gemmatimonadota bacterium
GGTCCCATACGTCTGCGTGACGTAGAAGCATTGCAGATCCAGAGGGTGTAGCGTGTGCGGGAGATGGAGGCGGAGGGCACGTTGACAATCGTGCGCGGCGTTCCCGACCCCTATGTGTAGACGATCTCGAATCCGTGTAGACGATCCCGACCCAACAGCATGCAAGAGACCCTACGAGCATCTGCATCCGCGACGATGCGTGAGAAGGAAGGAGAAGCACAATGAGTGAAGTTCCCATCGAAGAGATCGGCCGCATCCTGCCGAGTCTGACCGAGCGAGAGTGGACGAAGCTGGGCGGACAGCAGGAGTTGTCGCCAAAACAGATGCTCGCCGCACTACAGGATACTTTCGGCCGCGACTTCCCGTGAGCAACGACGGCAGGAGCAGATGGCAGCGCGCCGCGACACGGCCAAGGTGAACGTGTCGGGATACGATTTTCGTCACCCTGCTCGCGTCAACAAGGATCAACTGCGCACGCTGGAGAATCTACACGACCACTTTGCTCGCCTGCTCAGTTCCACCTTGTCGGGGGCGATGCGGAAGATCGTCGATGTGGATACGGCGTTCGTCGATCAGACCACCTATCGCGAATACATCATGTCCCTGTCGAATCCGGCCTGTTCCTATCAGTTTCAGATGGACCCCATGCAGGGGGCGATCATCATGGACTTCGCCATGCCCGTCGTGTTCGGGCTGGTCGATCGCATCCACGGTGGACGCGGGTTCTCCAAGGGTGTTGAGCACCGTCAGATGACGCAGCTCGAAATGGGCGTCCTGGCACGTGCGGTCAAGCGCGCCGTGGCGGATCTCGAGTGCACATGGGAACCGATCTTACCGGGCAATCAGATTCACTCGATCGAACTGGAGACCAACCCGAAGTTCATGCAGATCACGGCGGCTCCTGAGATCGTGATCCTGCTGGCCTTCGAGGTCAATGCACCGGGGCTGACGGGGCTGATCAGTCTCTGCTATCCCTATTTCACGCTGCAATCCACCTTGCCCCGCCTCGGCATGCAGACGGCACCGCGACACCCTGGGATCAGTGCACAGCGGGCACGGGAGCAGAATCGACTGCGTCTGGGTGGCATGTCCCTGCCGGCCGTTGCAGAAATCGGGCGCACGACGTTGTCAGCATCAACGGCGAGCACCCTGGCCGCAGGAGACGTGATTCGATTGGATGCCCACGTCGACGATCCGGCGCCGATTTTTGTCGGGGCCCAACCGAAATTTCTCGGATTTCCGTGCGTCACCGAACCGGATTCGACGGCGGTGAAGATCGCAGGCCGCATACCACCCCAGTTCTCGGCGCACTATGGAACGGTGGATACGCCGGCACGACCCGAGCACAGGGTGCTCAAATCGTCCGATCTGGCCTGAATACGTGGCTTGAACACTCGGACCGAAACACCTGGCTGAATCATCGGGTCTGCACTACCCGGCCCGAATCACCCAGTCTGTCGGTGCAGATCAACCGCGAGGGGCGGCCAAGGCCCGGATCGGCACCTCCGCCTCCCAAGCTTCGGTCCAGGTTTCCCCCAGGTCGTCGCTGCGGTAGAGGGTTTGCTCAACGGCGACCCAGGCGCGATCCACGCCACCGAAGGCAAGACAGAAGGTGTCGATGTTGCCTTCGATGTAGGGCGGAAAACCGCGACTCACGTGTCGCCATCCCGCACCCCCGTCCGTCGACCGATACAGCCGTCCCTCTCCCTGGTGCGGACCCAGGCTGACACTGGCCAGCATCAACTGGGGGTCGTCGTGATCTACGGCAATGGCCCGACCATACCGCGTCGCCAATCCATCGACGGCATGGCGCCAATTGTGCCCACGGTCGTCGGAGACGAACACGCCATCGGCCGTATTCGCATAGACCCGCTCCGGTTCGGCCGGATGAGTGACCACCTGGTGCACATCGGGGTGGATGCCATTTCCCACCGGTTCCCAGGTGTTGCCGCCGTCCGCCGACCGCACAATGCTGCCCACGTGGATGTCGGCGTAGATCCACTTGCCATGATCGGCGATGGAGCGAACGCAGGCGGGACCGCCCCAGGGCGTGCCCCACTCCTCTCGTCCTTCGACGCGATCGAAGCCCTCCAGCGGTTCTACCAGACCGTCACCGGTGATCCGATACAGGTGGGCCGGTTCCGTTCCTACCAGCAATACAAGTGGTTCCTCACACAGGATCCGCACGCATGTGACCTTTTCTTCCAGATCGGTGTGTAGTCGTCCGAGCTCCTGGCCGCGACCTACCACCACGTCTCCACCTCCCACCCAGGCCGCCACCAACGATGCGGTCATGTCGATGACGGGGGCCGTGTCGCTGGAGACCAGGGGCGCGGGAACCACGTCGTTCTCTTTGGTGTTGAGCAGCAGAACCTGTTGATCGGTGGCGATGAGCATGGGGCGGGATCGTCCTTCGCAGAGTCCGTGGGTGGGCGGCGTGCGGCCTATCCCAATACCACTGCAGGGACCTGCTTGTCAAGGTGCTGTCCGCTGTCGGTCATTCCCCACGCTCCGTATTTTGCGCCCCATCGACCTCGACAAGGAGCAGGGAGCACCATGGCAGACGGCATTTTTACCGACCTTCGTACCCACTGGTTCGGTCATTTCGGGTCCGGCCAACAAGGCCACGCCGGTCTCGGCATCGCACGACATGCGGGGGGTGTGCTCACCGTTGCCAACGACGGCCAGATTCCCCTCACCGTCTCTCCGGGGGCAGATCCGCCCCATCTGGTGCGCCTGGGTATGCGAGTTAAGCTGCACTGCCTGCACACCGAAGGCACCGCCGACCACGGTCAGCTCGTGGAACTGCGACAGGAGAACGACCCGGCACCCAAGTGCAGCTTTCTCGAAGAAGGTCCGGTCCGTGTCGGCATGCGTGTGGCCTTCGACCTGCTCGACGCGGAAGGTCATTATCACGGCGATGGCCGTCAGGACGTGTGGCTCTATCGCGAGGGAGACGTGCACGTCACCTGGTCGATGCACATCATGGACGAGTGCGCCCACGGGGCCGTAGAGTCCGCCTGGATCGAGGCCACCGGCGACCCGGAGTACACGCAGGTCTGGATTGGTGATGACAGCGTCGAATCGACGCAGGTGCGTCGGGTCTTCGGAGAGTCGCTTGCGGCAAAATCGATCGTCTTCAGTGGCGCGCCCTCTCTTAAGCCTGTCGGACTCTATTGGGTGCGGGATGAAGGGCACGTGTGGGAAGTCGGATCCGATCACGGTCCACTGCCCCCTTTTTACGCGTCACGCTGGCCCACAGGCATGCAGCAGTGGTGCTGGGCAAACATGGGCTGGGCGCAACATGACACCGCGGCAGCTACAGCCTGTCGAACCGACGACGGCCCCGCCGCTCGGTTTGCGTGGCGCGAGAAAGCCAAAGAGGCAGGTGTCATCGTGCACGCGGCAACGCTGGTGGTGTCTGTCGCCGCCGACGAAGCAGATCTGGCGCAACGGATCGCCGCGACCCAGCGGCCACTGACGCCACAGGTGACGGGTGGCACCTTCCGCTGTTATACCGAAGAGGATGGCATCTACGAGGTGGGTCAGGCAGATCCGGGCAAGGTGTCGATCGAGTTTCCAACAGATGCGCTCGAACGCGTTGTTCGGGTGCGCCACTTCCGGCGCAAGACCCAACCTCGTCATCGCGGTGGCGTGGTCGCCCGGGCTGATGGGGCCGCCATTCGTCCCCAACTGATGTCGGAGGGCGAACTGACGGACGACATCTGCGTGCCCATGGACATGAGTCATCGAAACGACTCGGTCGATGATGTCCTGGTGAGTCATCGACTGTCTGCAGAGCAGCCCACCGTCCTGGAAATCGAGCGGGTCGCCGGCGCGCAGGCGACGTATCAGAGTGAAATCACGGGAGTCGATCTCCAGCGTCGTGCGGGCAATCGTCGAGATCTGGCGATCTGGACGAGCCACAATGTCGAGAGACCTCTGCTCGAAGTGGATCTGTTTTCAGGTGCCGTGCACCGACTCACGGGTTTTCAGCAGTCAGATCCCGTCATCTGGGAAATGCCGATGGCGTGGTTTCTATCCTGCGGCATTTCGCCCCTTCACTACTGCAATCAGATCCAGGAATTCGACATCCTCGACGCGGGCCCATCGCGGATCGAACTCTACTGGCGCACGATCAACCCCAACGGACGCGCTCAATCCGAGACGTGGTTATCCATTCCTTCCGATCACCCTCGTCCGCGGCTCGAGGTGCGCATGCGGATGGAGATCCTGAAACAGTGGGACGGAAACAACGTCGAGTTCTCAGACATCTTTCCCTATCCGTCACGCCTGGTGGAAACGTGGGATCACGACGCCGTCGTCTTCATGCAGCAGAACTCGACGACGACGATCTACACCCTACGGCCCGACACCAGTACTCACAGCTCAACGGGAGAGGAGGTGGGCCCACACCTTTTCTACGGTCTATTCTCCAGCGACCTGGGCAACGTGTTGTCCTTCTTCCGCAACCCACAGCATCCGAAGATTCCCTTTCACTACTCGGTTTGTGGCAACTACATCGATGTCCACGTGAACTTTCATCCCGAGCAGGTGCCCGTACCGGCGGGCACCGTTTTCGACGTCGATTTCGTCACCGAGGTGTACGGGGATGGCCACACGAGCGTCGACGAGATCCGCTCGATTGGCGATAATTCACTCGCCGCGGGGAAATTGGTCATCGATTGAGGGGCTCGTGGCGGTGGCCAGGCAGGCCACAAGCCGTATATTGGAAGGGCGGTGACTGACCCGGTCACCGAGATGTACCGATCTACCCCCAATGACCCCGTCCACCTCCCCGTGGTTGGGTCGTTGGTTTACCGCCCGGCGCCGCAGTTTGCGGTCCGGTCCTCCCCGTGTCCGCAAACGCGAGCCATGACGCCAGAGCATTGGCAACGATGGCCGCTCACGCCGAGGCCCGCCCGTGCGGTTTGTTGCAGATATCCATCTACATTCGCGCTTTTCTCGCGCCACCAGTCGCGACCTGAACCCGCAGACCCTGTATCGCTGGGCGAGTCTGAAGGGGATCGGTGTCGTCGGTACGGGTGACTTCACACACCCTGTATGGATTCAGGAACTCAAGGACATGCTGGAGCCCGCCGAAGAGGGGCTCTTTCAACTGCGGGAGTCACATCGCGCCGAGGTCGATCCAGAGATTCCGTCGGCGTGTCGGCAGGATGTCCGGTTTCTGCTCAGTGTTGAGCTGAGTACGATCTACAAGAAGCGGGATCGAACCCGCAAGGTGCATCACGTCGTCTGTTTGCCTGACTTCGATGCCGTCGACCGATTGAACCAGCGGCTCGGTGACATCGGTAATCTGGCCTCCGATGGCCGACCCATCCTCGGGCTCGACAGTCGTGATCTGCTGGAGATCTGCCTCGAAGCCAGCGACGATGTGCTGTTCATCCCTGCCCACATCTGGACGCCGCACTTTGCCGTGCTCGGTGCCAGTTCGGGCTTCGACAGTCTGGAAGCCTGCTACGAGGATCTGCTGCCGCACATCTNCGCCGTCGAGACAGGTCTGTCCTCCGACCCACTCATGAACTGCAAACTGTCGGCCCTCGACCGGTTCGCNATCGTGTCCAATTCAGACGCGCACTCGGCGTCGAAGTTAGGCCGTGAGGCGACCTGTTACGATACCGAGATGAGCTATCGGGGGATCCACGACGCGCTCAAGGACAATGACCGCGATCGATTCACTGGCACCATCGAGTTCTATCCCGAAGAAGGAAAATATCACTTCGACGGCCACCGCAGCTGTGGGGTGTGCTGGGAGCCTCGCCAGACACTGGCTGCCGATGGTCTGTGTCCGGCTTGTGGCAAGCAGCTCACCGTCGGTGTGCTGCATCGCATCGAGCAGTTGGCCGACCGTTCCGACGAGGCGGCGGCGGCGGCCTCGCGACCCTACGACTATCTCATCCCCCTCGAAGAGGTCGTTTCGGCGGCCGTAGGTGTGGGACCCAAGTCGAAGAAGGTGCAGGCCATCTACATGGACCTGCTGACGAAACTGGGTAGCGAATTGGATCTGCTGCGACAGGTCGATGTGGCTCGCATCGAAGAAGCGGGTCAGTCGCTGGTGGCCGAAGGCGTGCGTCGTATGCGTACCGGGCAAGTGCACATCGACCCGGGACACGACGGGGAATACGGTGTCATCCAGTTGTTCACCGACGCCGAGCGTGAACGATTAGAGGGCCAGGGCCGGCTCTTCGAAATGCCGCCCCCCTTGTTCGAGTTGCCCCCTCCCGTCGACGTGGAACGATCCGCTAAGGCGGCGCCGGAATCCGAGCCAGAGACTGAGCATCCCGAAGTCGTTGCCGACACCGAGNCGTCTGAACAAGGGCAGGCAGTGCCTGCCGATGAAATCGTCGGCCAGATCGATGAGGCCGACACGTCCCAGTTGATGGGGGCGTCGCCAGACCCCGCCTCCGACGCCACTCAAGACCCTGCAGACGCACTGTCCGCAGAAGATGTCGACGCGGCCCTGACCCTCACTGATCTGGCGCGCCACGCGGATCGTGGTCCCCAACGTCATGGACTGCTCGAAGCCGCCGATGAGCTGCTGGCTGACGTGGCAGCCGCCGATCCCCTGGCCGGACTCGACGAGCACCAGTTGGCCGCCGTCACCGCCGAGCACGGNCCCGTCATCGTCGCTGCAGGCCCTGGGTCAGGAAAGACACGTACCCTGACGCGACGGATCGCCTGGCTCGTAGAGCGTTGTGACGTCAATCCGGCTGCCATCACCGCCGTGACCTTTACCCGGCGCGCCGCCGCCGAGATGCGTCAGCGTTTGCAGCCCCTGTTGGGTGAGGCGACCCAACAGATGCGTCTGGGGACCTTGCATCAGATCGCTTCAGAGGCGCTACGCGAACTCGATAGCGAGCAGGCGGCACCGTTGCTGNTGGACAACCTCGAAGCCCGGGGGTTGATCAGCGACGTCCTGGCCGAAACCGGTAGTGGACGCACCGGTCAGGCGCGTGCCGTACAAGACCAGATCAGTCAGTGGAAAGCGGCGGGCATTCGCGCGGGGGATCTTCCCCCCGACGAGGAACTGGCCGTCGTCTACGGTGCCTACGAAGAGCGACTGATCGCCTGGGGTGCCTACGACTTTGATGATCTTCTGCTGCGCTGGGCGGATCGCCTGCGTGGCGATGTGGCCCTGTCAGGTCAGCACGAACGATGCCGTTGGCTGCTCGTTGACGAATTCCAGGATGTCAACGCCGTGAAGTATCGCCTCGTGCGGGCTCTGGCCGGCGAAGGAGACGGATTGTTCGTCATTGGCGATCCAGATCAGGCGATCTATGGGTTCCGCGGNGCCGACGCCGGATTCTTCCACCGGTTGCGTACGGACTTTCCCGCAGCGGTGGATGTTACGTTGGAGACGAATTACCGGTCCGTCACCGGCATCGCTCGTGCTGCGACAGAACTGCTCGGCAAAGGTCCCCTGTCCCCCTTGCCTGCTGGGCGTGCGGCGATCGAGTTGATCGACACACCATCGGAGACCGCTGAAGCGGTTGCCGTGGTGCATCGGGCTCGTGACCTGGTGGGTGGCACGGACATGCTCAACAGCACATCCACCGGGCCCGAGGCGGGGGAGTATGGATTCGGTGACATGGCCATTCTCGTGCGCACGGGGCAACAGGCNGTCGAGATCGAGCGATGTCTACTGGAAGAGGGGCTGCCTTATCGGCTGCTCGGACACACCAGTTTCCTCGAGGAGCGGGGTCCTCGTGAGGCCCTGGCCTTCTTCCGTTACGCCCTGGAGCCGACACGTCCCCTGCGTCTGCTGGAAGCCCTGCGTGGCTCAAGTCCTTTCCATCCTGGTGATGCTGCCGTGAGGGATCTATCGCGCGCGTTGGTGTCCACGCAGGTCATGGACCGCGCCATTGCCGAACTAGCCACGNCGCCGGCCGNTCAGGTGGAGGCCATGCGTCGAGCGGCCGAAGGCTACGGACGGCGAACCGACGCCGATCCTCCCGCCATGGTGCTGCGCGCCTGGCAANAGGNCCTTGCTGTGGAGCCATCGGAAGCGTTCGACCGGCTTGTGCAAACCGCCCAGAGTTTTGACACGATGCGACAGTTGCTCGACAACCTGTCCTTGGGCGGTGAAGCGGACGTCGAACGGCAGGGGGGAGAGCGTCACAACGGGGAAGCGATCTCGGTGATGACGATGCACGCGGCCAAAGGGCTCGAATTCCCTGTGGTTTTCCTCTGCGGCCTCGAGCAAGGATTGATGCCGCTGCAGCTACAGATGGAAGAGGCGGGAGATGTCGAGGAAGAGCGCCGTTTGCTGTACGTGGGGATCACACGGGCACAGCGACGACTGATTCTGACCCACGCGCGTCGTCGACATCGCCATGGCAAACTGACCATGCCATCGCCGTCGATCTTCCTCTTCGACATTCCAGGAGAGTTGGTGCAGCGCCGAACCGTGGAGATGCCGAAGCGCGATNGTGCTTCGCAAATGAGTCTGTTCTAGGACCATCCACCTCGCAACGAAAAGTGGCCTAGTAGACGACGGTCAGTCGAGGTCGCNGCCAAACCAGTAGCCGTTTTCGGTCACGTGTCGGTCGATCTCGGCAAAGTCGGCCGATCCGTCGTCCTCCCACACATCGAAATCGATCCCTCGGACAGTACCCTCTTCGAAGCCCAGCAGCTGACGGAGATCGGGAATCGACGGTGTGTAGAGGATGCGGCCATCAGCCAGTCGCAATCTGCCCAGATGGCGGGGGACGGCCAGATCACTTTCGACCAGATCGCACCGTCCGGCCAATTCGCGAATCTTGTCCTCATCGACGGCGATCCCCAGCCCGGGACCTTCGGGCACCGGTGATGTCCCTGAATCGATATCGATCACATCGTCGGTGATGTCATCCGCATACTGATCCACTAGGTTGATCGTATGCCCGGCGGGCAGGGTGCACGCGAAATGCAGGGCGAAGGCCTTCGTCAGCATACCACCGGTCAACTGAAAAACATTGAGTAGCCCCGCCCGCGCGTAGGCATGAGCGCGGATCAGAGCGTCGCCAAAACCACCACAATACTCCGCGATGATGTAGCCATCGGCGCAGCCCAGCAACATCTCCTGAATGCCGCCCAGGGGTGGCACGTGCATGAGGATGGGCACGTCGATTCGTTGACGCAGTTGTCGCCAACCTTCCAGATCACTCAGAGACAGGGGATCCTCGATACAGGCCACACGGGGTGAACGCAACTGTTCGATGATCGGCAGGACGGCGGCGGCGGTGCGGTTGTGGTTGAAGTCGTAGTGCATGCGGAAGCCGTCAGGAGCCACGTCATCGATGGCTCGGTGCTGTTCGAGAACGTCGTAGTGCTGGCTCGTGTGAACCTTGAACAGCAGATACCCCTCTTCGGCGGCACGGGTGATCTCCGAGGCCATCGTCTCGGCATCTCCGGGTCGCGTCCATGCACAGACCGGGACCCGCTGGCGTTGCCGCGACCCCATCAACTGCCAGGCGGGCACATCCAGATGTTTGCCCACTGCGTCGTAACAAGCGGCGCCTAGACCCAAGGGAAGGGATTCATCGCGCAGAAAGGCCGCTGGTGACCTACCCACCATGGCCTCTCCCACAGCCGAAGGCGGCGGCGCGCACCGGTAGTCACCATATCCGACGACGCCGTTGTCGCACGTGATGCGAAAGACCGTGCGCTGATCAATGGCCCGCATGCGCACAGCGGCCCCTTCGTAGCGGTCGGCAAACCGGGGGCGAATAGGAATGATGTCGACACTCGTAATACGCATGCATGAAATCTATATCGGACAAGCCAGAACCGACACTCTATCCTCCGGCGAATGCTCAGCGACCTTAGAATTCTAACAAAGCCCTAACAATTACCTAAACAATGTCCGGTGACCAGAACCGACTCTTGTGGTACCGCGTCAACAGCCTATGATCAGGCAGTCCCGGTGCACGACCGCCTCTTGAAGGCGGCCTTGAGAGAGCGCAAGAGAATGAAGAACACCCGATGGCAGTGGCCTCGCTCGCGAGCGGGTCTGTTGATCGCGTCCGTCGCGTTGGCCTGCTCAGGACCGGCGGACACAGCCCAACCGATCACATCCGATGGCCCCCAACCATCCGCAGAGAACGCGGCGGCCGCCATCGTCGCCGGTGGCTGCTTCTGGTGCATGGAACCACCCTTTGAGAAGCTGGATGGCGTGATCTCTGTCGTGTCCGGGTACACAGGGGGGGATCAGGTCGATCCCAGCTATCAGCAGGTGTCGTCCGGCCGCACCAACCACGTGGAGGCGGTGCAGATCACCTACGATCCGGCCATCATCGGTTATCACCAATTGCTGCGCGTGTTCTGGAAGGGCATCGACCCCACCGACGATGGCGGTCAGTTTGCCGATCGTGGGGCCCACTATCGCACAGCGATCTTCGTGCACAATGACTACGAGCGACAGGTGGCCGAGGCGTCGCGGGCAGGCCTCGTGGACAGTGGCATCTTCGGCAACGAGATCGTGACCGAGATCCGACCTGCCACCGCCTTCTACCCCGCAGAAGGATACCATCAGGACTACTACAAGAAGAACCCAACCCACTACTACGCCTATCGTCGTGGATCGGGTCGGACGGGGTTTCTCGAGCGCACCTGGGATGAGCAGGATCTGTCGGCAACTCTCGGTTTCGTCAAACCGCCAGATCCACTGCTGAAGTCGCATCTGGATCCGCTGCAGTTTCAGGTCACCCAGCACGACGGCACCGAACGTCCCTATGCCAACACTTATTGGGACCACAAAGGAGAAGGAATCTACGTCGACATCGTCTCCGGCGAGCCCCTGTTTTCCTCGGCCGACAAGTTCAAGTCAGGCACAGGGTGGCCCAGCTTTACCCGTCCGATGGACGATGAGGTGCTGGCGGAAGACGTGGATTACAAGATCGGTGTGCCGCGCACGGAGATTCGCAGCAAGCTGGCCGATTCACATCTGGGCCACGTGTTCAGCGATGGTCCAGCACCGACAGGCCTGCGTTACTGCATGAATTCAGCGTCCTTGCGATTTGTGTCGAAGAAACAGATGGAACCGCTCGGTTACGGAAGCTGGTTGGCGTCGTTGGAGTAGGCCGTGGCACGGCCGGCGGGTCACAGCTCGATCTGACGGATCTGAGCCGACGTAACTATCCGGTAAGGGCGCGCCAGCTGCCGTCGGCTTCTTATTCGACGTATCGACGGCGGTTGCGTCGAAGCTGCGGAACGAGTTTGCCACTGTCGGGATCGCGCTGCGCCATCAACATGCGACTCGGCTGATCGGGATCCGGCATCAGTACGCTGGTCACCTCCTGCTTCAGAGAGCCGCTGCGCACACTGACGGTGGCGAATATGGCGTCGCGGCTTTTCTCGTAGTCCGTCAGATCATCAACAGGTACCGGCTCGGCCGCGTCGACGCCGTCCTCGGCGCCCGCATCACCCTGTACGGCAAGCCAACGCTGCTCAACACTCACCACCAGCCCATTGCCGCGTTTGCGCACGGCGGCGCGCTCCTCGCTGGTTGCATTCAGGCTCAATCGTTCAAGGCGCCGTTCCACAAGGCTCTCCGCCCGTGGCGGTGATCTCGAATATCTCCCTATTTCCTATGGAACGGACAAAAGTCCGGAAATGACACGTCTCGATTCAGGCGACAGCGAGAGCGCTCGATGATAGAGCCGATTCTTCTGACAAGCCGCGGTTCTGACCGTGCCACGGCCTACAACTTCAGCAACAAGATCCTGCGACATGATCAGGGTCTGTTGGTGAGTTGGCTCGAGGCCCCATCGAAGAAGGGTGGATCGACGAGCATCCGACTGGGTGTCTGTGATGGGTCGACGGGCCAGCTGACCAAGACCCTGTCGCTCGGCGAAGGCATCGACAATCACTGCGGGGCGACGATCCTGGGTGACGCCACGGGCCGAGTACATGCGTTCATCGGCGCGCATCACGGAGACTTTCTCCATCGCGTGTCCGAGTCCCCAGCCGATTCGCATTCCTGGAGCGCACCCGAGAGCCTGGGCCCCAGTCACAGTTACCCGGCGGTCGTTTTGGATGAGGCAGGCACCCTCCACATGGCTTACCGCGAGAGTTACCGTGGCCCGGGCGAGACGTGGCAACTGGAATACATCCGCAAACCCGCTTCGGGCTCGTGGTCTTCACCAAGGTTGCTGGCCAAGTGTCCGGTGCCCGGCTACAGCCACTTCATGCATTCGCTGTCGGTCGGCCCCACAGGGGCGCTGCACATCACCCTGCAATTCCACTATGCGACCACTGGCAGCGCCAAACAGGGGAAGACGAAACTGGCGGCCCACCTGCACAGTACAGATGGCGGCGATCACTGGGCCAGCGAAGGCGAGGGGTGTGACCTGCCCATCACCATCGACAACGCTCGCCCCATCGTGAGTTACCTGCACGACGAGGAAGCCTCCATCCGAATCGGCACCCATGTGGTCGATGCTGACGACGAACCCTGGCTCTTCTGCGGAATGCCCGAGCCTCCCTATGGTGTCATGTTCCGGCACACGGCATCGGGTTGGCAGACAATCGATCTGGAACAGGCGTGCCCGGGGCTCACCTTCGCCGCACCGGGGCGGGCGACGGCCACGTCTCGAGACGCATCAGGCCACGTCCACCTGCTGGTCAGCACCGCCCACAAGGGAGGGGGCGAGGGCTGGTATCACCCAGACAACGAACTTCACCACATCGCCTTCGACCCGAAAGGACGCGTGAGTCGTCACGAGCAACTCACCTCGTCCGATCCGGCCGCCGCTCGTTGGTTGCCTTCGATCGAATTGTGGGACTGGACGGCGGCCGACGCGTCCTGCGATCAAGGACACTGGTACGCGTGGACGAGTGGGCTGAGTGTAGGCTGGATGGACGCTGCCGACTATGAAGACACGCTCAAGACGGAAGTTTGGCTGGGCAGACTTCGCCCCTAAAGAGAATCGGTGGACGTGGGCTGCTCCGTCACACGCCATCGACGCAACCACCAGGCCGTGGCAAGGGAAAAGGCTGCCACAACGCCCAGAATCAGGGCCAGACGGGTCCACGGTTCGTCCATGGCCTGACGAACTTGCACCATCGTCCACAGCGTCCGGAGCCACTCGAGGGCACCGATCACCAGTAGACCCTGCAGCAGCCGGAGCAAGGCCAGCTTGCGAGGGATCAGCAACAGCGGCAGCAGCAGACACAGAACGACGACGACGATCTGACCGTCTCGCAGAAAGTGAGCGGCCAGAAGTACTGCACTCAGAATCGTCGGTATCGCGCGGACCAATCGGGCCTCGTTCGAGTAGGCGGGCCGCTCACGGTACGACGCGACGCCGAGTTTCGTCAACGAGGGCTCGCGCTCGGGGCGCCTACCCACGGAGTGATCCTGCCATGGAAATCGTTTCGATAAGATCCTTCATGCCCACCGCCGCTCGCAAGCCGGCCGACTGGCGCGGCTGGATGGGGCAGATCTGCGTCCGACTCGAGACCGACGAGGGTCAGGTGGGTTACGGCATGGGCGGCGGGGGAGAGGCGGGGATGCACGTGATCGACACCGTTCTGCGCGGCGTCCTGGAGAAGGCGGATCCCACGCCGATCGAAGATCTCTGGGAGGAGATGTTCAGCGCCACTCTCGCCTTTGGCCGCAAGGGTCTGGCCATCATGGCCATCTCGGCGGTGGACCTTGCCCTCTGGGATCTGCGCGCCAAGGCAAAGGACACGACCGTCGCGCACCTGTTGAGCGAACAGCCCACTGCGCGCCTTCCCATGTATCGGACGATCTCAAAGGATGCAGACCCCAACCGCTGGCTGGGACAGATCGAGCAAGCCCTCGCCGAAGGGTATGAGGCGGTGAAGATCGGCGGCTTGGGGCAGATGGATCCTACCACCGACGCCGACGCGATCGTCGACATGATGAGGCAGGCGCGACGCGTCTCGGGTGATATCCGCCTCATGGCGGATGTGGGTATGAGATGGCAGGACGTCGATGCTGTAGCGGCTTTGTGCCACCGACTGGCCGAGGTCGATCTGGGGTGGCTGGAAGAGCCTCTGCCCGCAGACGATCTCGACGGCTACGCGCGACTGGCCGCCACCTCACCTGTGCCCATCGCCGGAGGCGAACACGAATTCACCGCTCGCGGATTCGCCGAGCTGATGGCCCGTGGTGCGCACCACATCTACCAACCTGATGTGTGCTGGTGTGGGGGCCTGACTCAACTGCTGGAAATCTACCGCCTGGCAAGAACGCATCACGTGCAGGTCTGCCCCCACCGAGGTTCAGAGGCATGGTCGCTGCCGGCGCTGCAGACGGTGGACCCGAGTCCCCTGGCAGAAAGTGGGCGCCCCTGGATGGCATGGGTCGGTGGCGCACGATGGGCAGATGCGCACGTCGAAGCATCGGCTCGCCGGGGATTCGGCGTCGACGAGCAGGCCCTGGAAAACTCTACGTCCCCGGACTGAGCCCAACGGCAATCGGGGCGCCAATTGGGTCAGTGCGATGAATCCCCTCGGCGGTCGCCCGAGCCGCCCCTGCAAGGATTCGGCATCAAGGATTCGGATTCAACAACTGGGCGATGTGGATCGCCTGAAACAAGGTCGCCGGTTCCAACTGAGTTCGCAGGGCGCGTTTGCGTGGCAGCAATGTGGTTTCCCCCGGGATCGGCGGCGAGACGACGACCTCCACCGTTCCCGGTCGAATGTTGGAATTGCCCGCCGGACACTTTGGCCACAACTGGTGGATGCCGCGCATGGCGATGGGAACCAACACGATGTCGGCGGGTAAATACGCGAACAGTGCGTGCTGCATGGGCAGCACTTGTAGATCATAGGCCGAGGTGGTGCCTGCACCGTACACCACTCCCGGGCGCTCTTCCAGAACCTTGGCGAAACGAGCGGTGGGCGCGGCGGAGTCGTCGGATCGATCCAGGATCACGTAGCCGTCGATTTCTTCCAGCAATCGATCCGCCGTCTTGGCGTCCACGCCGATGAGACTGATCGTACGTCCGGCAATCTTGAGATCGGTCGGTGTCGTGAGCCCCGCACGGGCGAGCATGCTGCACGGCTGCGGACCGTCCCAGCCCATGGCCTCGATCATCTGCGGCGACGAGAGGGTCGTATACATCACGGGATGGTCGAGCAGACTCTGGTGGGTTGGAAAAAACACAACGCGTCGTTTGCCACTGGCCAGTTCGAGTTTCTGAGCCATCTGGGCAAAACGGGGATCGATCGTGATCTGCACGTCGACACCGAACAGATCCAAAGTGCTTCGCCCCCAATCCGAAGCCGCATCCCACGACGATTGCAGTCGCTCGGCATCAGAAAGCTGCTGCTTCTTCAGCCGCACCGTGTGTTGGGTTCGCCGACGAAAAAGTCCCACCCACTTCATCAGCTTCACTCGACGCGACCACTTCCCATGTTCGGCTGACGCACCCACGTGGGGATAATCGACGTAGCGGCCCTTCGCCTCACCGGCCAGCAGCGGTGGCAGTTGGATTTCGGCCAGATCGACGTTACCTCGCTTCTGCAGACGGCGCGCGCCCTTCACCAACTTCGTCGTCAGATCGATCATGTCTCGCGTCAGGTAGCTGTACTGCTGGCCATACCAATAGTCGCGAGGCCGAATCTGAGCCGGATCTTCCAGATGGGCTTCGAGAAACTCCAGCAGCATGCCCTGCAGAAGCCGGACGTAGTCGACCAACTGTGAACGCCAGCGTTCGGCGACCTTGCCACGTAACGTCTCGGCCAGCAGTTCGATATCGGTAACGACCTTCCAAACACTGATGCCGAACCAGATGAAGTTGCTGAAGCAGTTGTAGCGAATCGCCAGGTGTTCGCCCGCGGCGAGAAAATCGACGACCTGCTCGGCGATACGACAAAGCTGCGTTCGCAGAGAAGCCTGGCCGACGCCGTCCACGCGATACAGATCATTCCAACGAGGATCGTCTTCGGCTGGGGCTGCGCTGATCTTGCCCGCCACGGATGCGGCATGGGCCAGAGGGGCGCGGGCGACTCTGAATTCGACGAGGGCCGCTTCACCGTCGTCAAGCGGCACCGGATTGGGACGGGCCAGGGCGTCGAGGTAGACGGTGTGGTACAGTTGACCAAACTCAGCCTCGTCACCCCTGCCTGCGGTTACGAATTCATCACGCAGGCCGAGGAAGGCAACATTGGCATTGAAGTAGGTCGGCTCCAGATCGCGAAAGCGATCGTGGGCGTCACCGAGACGCTGCTCCCGCCGTGACGGAATGCCGTCGTAGATGGTGGTGATCAACCATTGACGGTGGGTAAGACCCTCGATATTGACGGTGCCGTCGCTGTAGGAGGGCCACTCGACACGCTGTGATGGTTCGCCCGCGAAATGACCGTCCAACAGGGCGACACGCAGGAGCTCTCCCGCCGCTTCATCATAGCGGAGAAGGATCTCGTCGAGGCGTTGTCGAACTTCGGCGAGGGCTACCTGTAGATCGGGTGGCATCGAAATCAAGCACCGGAGGAGTATTGTCGATTCAAGCTGGCGCGTACGGGCAGACGTCCTACCTTCGCGCGCAGATATTCGAACATACGACCCCAAGCCAGAGGTGACCAAGATACATGAGTACACATCGGATCGGATTGATCGGCTGCGGCGGCATTGCGGGTGCCTGGATTCGGGCAGTAGCCGAGCACGATGAGTGTCAGATCGACTGGGCCTTCGATCTGGATGCGGAGGCGGCCACACGCCGAGCCGAGGAGGTCTCCGGCCAGGCGATCACCGATCTGGACAAGGGGTTGGCCTCAGCCGTCGATCTGGTCGTCATCGGCACACCTACGTCCAGCCATCCAACCCTTGTGCAGCAGGCGGCGACCGCGGGCAAACACGTCATGTGCGAGAAACCGATGGCCCTGGGTCTGGACGACTGTCAGAAGATGATCGACGCCTGTGAAGCGGCCGGGGTGCAACTGGCCATCGGTCACAGCCTCCGCTTCTGGGGCGCCTTTCTCAAGACGCGAAAACTGATCGCCGAAGGGGCGATTGGAACACCGGTCTCCGGTAGCATCGACCGACTCGGAACGGCAAAGGCTCAGGCCGCCGAGGAAGTGGAGCCAGCCGCCGATCACTGGCGCAACGATCCGGCCAACACCGGCGGTCACGCGCTGGAGGGATTCATCCACGAACTCGATTTCACGCGATCCGTTTTTGGCGACGTGGCGACGGTGACCTGCGAGATCGGCGAAGAGCGCGCGGTGGACGGGTTTGTGAGCCCGCAGATCATTCAGGGCGTGGTTGGCTTCGAAAATGGCGCAGTCGTGACGACGCGTACGGGCAGTACAGTCGGCGTCCCGACGCGAGGTTATTGGATTGCCGGCAGCGAAGGAGGGCTGCGTTTTGATGGCTGGGGAGGTCCGGTCGAACTCTATCGCCGCGACGCGAAAGATGTGGAACTCGTGGCGTGCGAGCAGGTGTACGCCTACCACCTTGAGCTGAAGGATCTGACCGACGCCATCGATGGCGTGCACGCCAGGCCTGAGAATGACGGCGCCAACGGACTTGCCAATGTCAGTCTTGGACTGGCCCTCTATCGTGCCTACGAAACCGGCTCGCGCGTAAGCTTCACCGACGGCGTGGCCGACCTGCCTCAGGGGTATCGAAACCTCAAATACTGATCTCCCTCAAATACCGAGACCTGGGCGATCGATGTGGGAACTGATCAGGCCGAACGCCAACCCCGCAGAACGAGTCGGTCGTCGTCCNGCCGATCGACGGTGACCTGGGCCAGGCCCNCGTNCTCCATCCAGGCCGTGATCTGGCCGATCGTGTAGGTCCGNCCTTCCTCGTACAGGACACCAAACAGTACGTCGGCCACCGCCGCCGCGGCGGGCGACCGTCGGTCGTTGTCNATGATGCCGATCCCCGTGATCNACAGCAGACCGCNGGAGCGAAGCCAACGGACCATTCTGCGAACCGCTGCTGCCGCCAGCGANGGTCCAAGGACCTGCAGAAAGGCGACGCCCAGCACGGCATCCACGGGAAGGCGAAGTCGCTGCTCGATATCGTCCTCGGGGTCACACACATCGCCATGTGTGACGGACACCGGAACNCGATGATCGTCGATGGCCTGTTGGGCCAACCCCACAACNGAGGCGCGTTCCAATACAATCATCTCGGTTTCGGTGGCGCTGGAAACGGCCAGGGCAAGACCCCCAGTGCCGCCACCGGCATCGACGACACGGTGGCAGCCGTCGAGCCAACCTCTGCGAACCAACTCGTGTCCAAGCGCTTGAGCGCCGCCGAACAGTTCCTGTTGGAAGTGAGCCCGCTCGTGCTCGTTGGTATGACCGGCCAGGTCGGCACCTTGTGCCTTTCCCGTACGGATCGCCGTCGNCAATCGGGTGCCGGCGCGCATGAATCGATGGGCCAGAGCATGATCCTGTCCGATGAATCGGCTGCTGTCGGTACTCAGCAGGGCCGTCACCTCTTCCCCTGCGTGATACACCGCCTCGNAGGCTCTGTGCGAGTCGCCCGGCGCGGTTTCCTCATCCAAAGNGATGTGGANCAGATCCACCGCAGACAGAGCCCGCAACAATTGAGAGAGGCGGCGTTCATCGACTCCNAGGGCTGCTGCAAGCTCGNAAGCGGTGCTCGGACGCCGTGACAGGTGGGTAANCACGNCCAACTGCAGGCCCGCCATCAGCGCACAGGTGGGAAGCGGGTTGAGCCATGCTTCAAGGCGGGCTGCCAACGATCGATCTGTCAACTACCTTCTCCTCGTTTGATCTCTCGATGCGACTGGCGGTGCGACCATGTGGAAAACAGGATGAGGCGACACATCACACAACGGACAGTCCGACTTCTGCTCNCCCTGGGAGGNCTCAGCTTGCTGCCCCCGGCACCGCGTAGGGCGCTGGANGGAGAAACGGTGGACGAGATCATGGAGATCGTCGAANGATGTACGCCGGACGCCGTGATCCTCGAGTTCTCTTCCGCGTACCGCTGATCGATCCCGATGTCCGACCCTTTCGAGGAGGTGGCCGACGGCGTTTTTGCCTATCACCATGATTGGGCCGACGGGCTGTGTGCCATCGTGCTCGGCGAGGACACTGCGGTGGCCATCGATGGCGGTGGTGACCGAGCCGACGGTGAAGCGATGGCCGCGTTTCTGCGTCGCCAGGGCCGGGAGCCATCGAGATTGATCTACACCCACGGTCATTCCGACCACGTGTGNGGCGCGGCACCTCTGGGTCANGGCGAAGTGTTCAGTCACGAGCGGACCCCCGATGTCATGCGAGCACAGGTTCCCTCGTGGGCGAAGAAGTGGGCCGTCTCCGAATCCGAGGCCNCCAAGCGCGTGCCNTGGCCGACAGCCACGTTCTCCGATCAGATGATGTGGCACCTCGGGGGACGAACGATCCAATCCATTCGGACGCCCGGCCACAGTATCGATGGGACCAGCTATCTGGTGGAGGACGCGAAGGTGATCGTGGCNGGAGATGCCATCGCCACTGGAATTCTGCCTGCGCTGAACGACGGGGATGGTCGCACGCTGGAGATGTCACATCGACTGCTGTTGGAGATGGACGATCAGNTCGAAGCGCTCATTCCCGGGCACGGCCCGGTCGTGCGCGGGGAGGCGGTCAGCGAGACGCTGATCTGGGGAGCGGGTTATCTGCGCAATGTGCGCGAGCGACTGCGTCAACAGTTGATGGCAGGAAAAAACGACGAACAGACGCTGTTGGACGCTTGTCCCTACGAAGAATTCGTCGCCGGCCGATTCGACCCGGCNGTCCATCACATGATCCACCGCCACACGGCTGCGGTGACGAAGATGATCGCCGAGGAACGGACCCGCATACCTCCTCAAGCCTGACGCAGCGCTACGCCATGCNCGATTCGGAAAGTCTCAGGTGGCGGTGTTTCGGATCTGTGCCAGGCTCGNTGCCAGCGAGGGTGCCGGATAGGCCAGATCGATGTGACNGGTGCGACCATCCCAGGCGACTTCGAAGCGCACGTGGAACATGGGGTCATGGGCAGGGATCCAACCGTCCATGACGTAGCAGTTGTTCGTNTCTACCTCTGGTTCGATGATTTCCATATCGATGACTTCACTCCACNGACTGACGATTTCCCGCATCAGACGGCCGGCGACTCGACTGACGTGCTCGAATTCATCCCGTCCGATCTGCCCGACATCGACGAGGCGGATGTCATCCCCGCGACCGATGTCACGGCCGATGATGCAGGCGACCAGTTCCATGTTGGATACAAGACGAACAGGCAGATCGGATGACCGACGGGCCCGACGAGGCCCGCCGGTCTGATGGTGCCGGTTCTCAGGCCTTGTACGGAGTCCCGGTGCGCCGCAGCTGTTTCGTGATCGCGATCTGGCATGTGCAATAGCTGCCGATGTATTCGGTGGCGAAACCTGGTCGCGCGTCACCGATGGTGCCGACAATCATGTTCGCATACTCGTAGGTCGTGTCGTATCGATCGATCAGCAGCGCCACCATCTCGATCCACGCCTTCTTCACCGCCTCTCCCCACGTGGGACCCACACCCCCGGTGAGCCACTCCTCCTTCGACTCGACATACCCGGTGGTTTCCACAACGGGGCTCGCATTCGGAAAACCGGGGGATCGGTCGACCTTCAGCGTCACCTTCGCGTCGATCTCCACACCGGCCGCGGTGAGTTCGCCATCGCCCATGCGCGCATGGGTATCACCGATGGACAGATAAGCACCGGCTTTCTGGGCACGGATATGGACGGTTGAGCCGGGTTGAATCGAGTTGAAATCCATATTCCCGCCGTTGTCGATCGGATGGGACGCGACGGACTCCAACTGGATCACGCCGATCATGGGACGCACGGGCACGACAAAGTCGGGAGGGAAGTGGACGAGGCCATCGCGTACGGGTGCCACAGCGCGCCAGTAGCCCCAGTGAGGGCCGGCATTGCGGTAGAAGCCGTACGGGCCACACTCCATGTCGAGGATCTCGATGGCGACCCAAT
>PATE01000028.1 GCA_002712305.1 Gemmatimonadota bacterium
GTTGGGCGCTGTCCGCCTCATCGAGCCCGACGACGTGACTCGTCAGATGAGGGCTCACATAGAGTGTTCGCCTCCCCGTTTCGGGGTGGGTGCGCACAATGGGGTGGCTCACCACGCCAGGTGCGTTCTGCTCGGCCACAGGGTGTCGGTGGACGGCCCGCAGCGAGCCAAGATGAGTCTTCTGTGTTTCGGACATCGCATCATATGCCGCCCGACAATCACAGAACTGCGTTTCCCCGCCTTCCTGTGGGATCTCCAACGCCTGCAGCAGCGAGATCGTTCCAGGATGGGGCATGTACGACAGATCTGAATGGAAGTCGACGGTGGCGGAACCCAGGGCGCCAATGGGTTCACCCTTCTCCTTCACATTGGAGATGATGAAAATCTCTTTGACGCGACGATCTCGCTGCTTCCGCACATGCTCTCGGGGAGACCCGAAATACCCGGTGAACCGGACCTGCTCTTCATCGCTCAGCGCCTGCTCCGGGAAAACGAGCACACAGTGGTCGAGCAGTGCCTGGCGAACAGCTGCGACGATCTCAGGTTTGAGCTCTATGGCCAGATCCAGACCCGTCAAGCGGGCCCCGACGGGACCCTCCGCCGGGCGAACCTGCATTCCCGGCTCTGTCATCGCCCCACGTCACAGACCCTGAACGCGTTGCGCAGGGCGCCGACGGGGTCACCCTTGGGGCGGAATTCGTGGCCCACAAAGCCGGTGTACCCCGATCGCAGAATGGCCTCCATCACCGGCGGATAGTAGATCTCCTGTGCATCGTCGAGATCCTGTCTGCCCGGATTGCCCGCCGTGTGGTAGTGGCCAAACCATCGTCCTTGCTCATCGATGGTGCGGATCAGGTCGCCCTCCATGATCTGCATGTGGTAAATGTCATACAACAGACGAACCCGATCCGAGTCCACGGCACGGCAGACCTCGACACCCCACGATGTCCGGTCACACTGATAGTCGGGGTGATCGACCTTGCTGTTGAGCAACTCCATACAGACCGTGACGCCCGCAGCCTCGGCGGCATCCTTCACACGCAACAGTCCCTCGACACAGTTGTCGCGCCCTTCCTGGTCAGACAACCCCTCCCTGTTTCCACTGAACGCGATCAGTGAGCCGATGCCACGGGCCGCGGCCTTGTCGATGTTGGCCAGCAGTTCGGCTTCGATGCGGTCGTGATTGGCGCGCTTGTTGAGGCCGTCGGGCAACGACGCATGACCCACGACACAGGCGATGGACAGTCCCTGATCAAAGACGGCCGTCCAATGCTCTTCAGACAGCATCTCGATGGATGCATAGCCAATCTGAGCCGCCGACTCGATCAGCGACTGCGCTGACAGGCCGTTGCGCAGGAAATTGCCGAAGCAGACTGACTGCCGAATGGGATTCACGTTGTCGTTTCTATGGCTTGTCGGGCTTCGATCAATGTTCCAACCCGGGGGCAGAATGTGGGATCGGCGTAGTCGGGGTGACCATCGATCTGTCGAACGAGGGAATCGTTGGAGTGTCGCGCGAGATCACCATTGTCATTGCGGCGTTCGATATGATGATTGGCCCCCGGCTGTAGATGCAGAGCGATGGAGCGGCGAGGCGCATCGGTCAGATTCGGGGCACTGCCGTGAATGGTCCGGCTGTTGTGGAAACTGACCTGTCCTCGCTTCATCAGCGCCGGCGATTTCGACACCTTGGCACCGCCTGTGTTGAACTGCTTCTCCAGACCGTCGAGATCACTGGAAAAGAAGTTGAGGTGATTGTTCTCAGGCCATTCATGGGAGCCATCGACGAAGGAAATGGTGCCGATCTCTTCGTCCATATCGGTGAAGGGAACCCATGCGGTGAGCATCTGTGGAGAGGAACACGTCCGCCAGTAGCCGAAGTCTGTGTGCCATCCCACCGCTTGTGGTGCGCCAGAGGATGAGGTTGGCTTGTAGAGCAACTGGTCGTGCCATAGGCGCACATCATCGTCGGCCAGCAGGGCGCCGATGGCCCCAAGAATCGGCTTCTTCAGCAGCGCGTCGAGTTCCGGTACCAGCAGTGTGGAGTAGTCGTTCTTGCGCAGCTTGTCCGCACCGGTGCCCTTCCACCAGGCCAACTGATACGTACCGCCATTGGGTAGATCGATCTGTTGCTGATATAGCGTGTCATAGTAGCGTTCCGAGGCGTCGATGGCAGCGTCGAGCTCGGTGTCATCGAAGAGCGGACGGGAGACATACCACCCTTTGCGGCGATACGCCTCGATTTCGTCGTCCGTCGGAAGCAGGTCGGGGTCGAGGGCGGGAGGGGTCATCGGTTTGCCTGGCTGATGGGGTCGCACAACCAAGGTTGCCGCCAATGGGGCGTCAACGCGGGTCAGTCGCTGGCTGACAGATAGGCCAGTTGAAATCTGGCGACCTCGTCGTTCTCATCCAGCCGCAGAATTCGTTCGTAGCAGTTTCGGGCCCTGGCGCCATCGGCCTGCCAGCGAGCCAAACCGGCAAGCCCGTGAAGCAGATCGACGCGATCGCCGAAGCGCTCGTGCAGTCGCTGCAGCTGCAGGTCGATGTCGAGCAGATAGTCGGGGCCGGGTGTCTTTGGGGGGCCGCCCAGATGTCGAGCGACGATCCCCAACATGGCGAACACACCGCCGGGTCCTACGCGAGAGCGGGGTGGCTCGGGTTTCTCCGGGAGATGTCCGAGGGTCGGTGCCGCCGCTTCGAGAAAACACAGAAGCGCCTCTTCCGGATGGTCCATCTCCAGATGCACGACGCCGTGATTGTAGTGCACGGCGCCATTGGACGGATCGATGCGGGCCAACTGTTCGTACACCTCCAGCTCCGCCTGGCGGTTTTGGGTCTTGGCCAACGCCTGGGCTTCCTTCTTCAGCTGTCGCAGACTCCGACGGCTGATGCCGAGGGCTTCCTCAGCGGCCTCCTTGTCGGGTTGAGGGACCAGCAGCGATACGTGGCTGTCCCCCTCTGGCGTAAACAGGGGTGAGCGCACAAGGTGGATGATCCCCGCCGCGGTCAGTCGTTGGGCCGCCTCGACCACGACCTGTGCCTCTTCGGTATGTGCGAGCGTTTCCCAGTTGTCGATATGATCCGGGTCACCCGCCAGGGGCTGCCACGGCTGCATTCGCAGAAAGCTGTCGAGGACCTCTACAGCGCGCTCATCCTCTTCGATGAGATACGACTCACCATAGTTATCGCCGTCATAGTGGTGAAACACCCAACCCCAGCCCTCGCGCTGAAGGACCATCGTTTCGTCCAGGGCATGGCTTACGGCCGCCACGGCGTGCAACGGAACCGAGTCGCTGATCAGGCTGCACGCCTGGGCAATCGTGGCGTCAGCAGCATCTGCGGCGCCGACGCGAACCTGCACTCGGTTGAGAATCGTTTCTACCGTCAGCTGACGCCGCTCGAGTTCGCGCGTAGCCTCCTGGACGAGGGCTTCTACCGCATCGGATCTGTCCACGGTCAGAATGCGGGCGAGGTCCAGGTCTGTTGCCTCGGCACACTGGGCTTGCAGCCGGTCGCGTTCGAGCGTCATCAGTTCAGTGGCAGGCGTCGACGGGGCCGCTCTTCACGCACACCGCGGGCGTGCCGAACCAATCCGACAATGCGGCTGGCGATCCACCAGACGACGATGAACAGACCGCCAAGGGCGTAGGTCAGATAGGGGGAATGCAGCAGACGCTGAGCGTCACGATAGAGCTCTTCGAACATGACTCTACAAGTAGGTCGTGCGCAGTCGAGGGGGTTCGGCGCGCACTTAGTCCCTCTCAACCAGGTGTCGATACAGAGGTTTGGCTCCATCCGGCAGGGCCGCGAAGGCTTCCGGTTTCAGCGCGGGTTGGGCGTAGTTCTTGCCTTCAGTTTCGATGACCATCATCTCGTGCTCGGGAGATCCGGGGCGAGCCACCTCGAGATTCAGCCACCACGGTGCATAACGAACGATGAGGGCCACACGTGGTTCGTTCGCCCGATTCGGTGCCACGGCGTGCCACAGACGAGAATCGTATAACAGAACCGATCCAGCCGTGCCTTCGGCGTGCACTTCGTCGGGATGAGGGCCATCCCGATCGATGACGTCCTCCATGCCATCCGACGGATTCACACCGCTGCGATGACTGCCCGGTACCAGCAACGTACCGCCGTTTTCGTCGCGGAAATCGGTCAGCATCCAAATGGTCGACAGATGCAGCAGAACATCGGGGTACGGTGCCGGGATGTGGCTCGCATTTGTCTGATTGTAGGGCCAGTCGGCGTGCCAATAGCCACGGCCGCAGCCCGGATGATTGACGNCACAGTCCGTGCAGGAGACCCTCGCCCAGGGCCCGAAGAAATGCTCCACCACGCTCATCAATCGGTCACTCGCCACATGGGATGCGAAAATCTGGGTCTCGTTGATGACACCCCGCATCCCATCGACCCCCTCCACACCGACGCGGTGACCGAGCTTGCGAATGGCTTCCTGCTCGGCAGCGGCCCGTTCTCGGTTGCGAGCCAGCGCATCGGCGACGGTTTCGCGTACCTCGTCGATCGCCGTAGCGGGGATCACGCCATCGAGGATCGTGTAGCCGCGTTTCCGAATCTGCATTGCCGCATTGGTCAACTCGGGTGTGGATTCACTCATGGGGATCGTTCATCTGTTCACGCGACCTCTTGAAGGACCTGCCCTGCCGCCTCAACGGTTGCGTCGATGAGATCATCCGTGTGCTCCACTGAGATGAAACCCGCTTCGAAGGCCGAAGGTGCCAGATAGTATCCCTTGGCAAGCATGCCTCGGAAGTATCGCTGGAACAGTTCCGTGTCGGTCTGTTGGACCTCGGTGTAGTTGCGCACCGGCCCGGGGTGGAAATACATGCCTACCATCGAGCCACACCCATCGATGGTCGAAGGAACGCCGGCATCCTCTGTGGCACGCCGCATACCATCGATCCAGCGCTGTCCCAACTGTTCGAGTCGCGGATAGGGATTCGTGTCGCGCAGGTGATGGATCGTGGCCAGACCCGCAGTCATGGCCAGGGGATTCCCAGAAAGGGTACCTGCCTGGTAGACCGGACCCGAAGGTGCCAGTTGTTCCATCAAATCGGCGCGCCCCCCGAAGGCGCCAACGGGCAGACCCCCACCGATGACCTTGGAGTACGTCGACAGATCCGGAGTAATCCCAAATCGTTCCTGCGCACCACCCAGNGCGACACGGAAGCCGGTCATGACCTCGTCGAAGATCAGGATGATACCGTGTTTCGAGCACAGATCACGAACGCCCTGCAGGTAACCTTCGCCGAGAACGACGAGCCCCATATTACCGGCCACCGGTTCAAGGATGACGGCGGCAACCTTGTCGCCACCGATCTGCTGGATCGTCTGCTCCAACACCTCAAGGTCGTTGTATTCAATACTCACTGTGCATCGCGCGATGTCATCGGGAACACCCGGCGATCCCGAAATGCCGAAGGTCGCAACCCCCGAGCCGGCCGCCACGAGCAGGCTGTCGGAATGACCGTGGTAGCAGCCATTGAATTTGATCACCGAGTCCCGCCCTGTGGCACCTCGAGCCAGGCGCAGGGCCGTCATGCACGCCTCGGTGCCCGAATTGACCATGCGCACCATCTCCAGGGAGGGGACGATGTCGCACAACAACTCCGCCATCTCGACCTCGAGATCGGTGGGAGCGCCAAAGCTGGTGCCGCGTTCGAGAATGCGACGCAGGGCATCGGTGACCACGGTCGGTCGATGGCCCAGGACCATGGGACCCCAGGATCCTACGTAGTCGACATACTCCTTGCCGTCGGCATCGGTAATGTGAGCACCGCTGGCATCGCGAATGAAAAGTGGGTCACCCCCCACGGCCCGGAAGGCGCGAACGGGGCTGTTTACACCACCAGGGATCACCTTAACGGCACGCTCGTAGTAGTCGCGGGACTGCTGCTGTGGCAGGGACATCTGATCAGGGCTCCTGGTGAGATTGCGGCAAGACGGGTGAAGTCGTTTCAAAACCTACACAAGCGCCGTGGGCGGCGGAAGAGAATGGGCGTGCTCTAACCTCCCACGGCTGCTTCGTGACGACGAATCGCCTCTTCGAGTTGCTCATCATCGAGAGGCGTCACCTTCGTGAGGGTGGACTCCTCCTCCCGTACCCAGATGTTGCTCGTCGGAGCGTAAGCGATCACGAGGGACCAGCGAGAGATCTGGCTGTGATTCGGATGGGAAGCATGCAGCACGTTGCCGTCGAAATAGAGGACAGACCCCGCACTCAACTCGCAGTGCACTTCCTCCATCTGTTCGAGGGCAAGATCGACACGGCTGCGATTGGCGATCAACTGTGACCCGAGGCTGGAATGCTCAAGTCTGCCCAACTGGTTGGACCCCTTCACAACACGCAGACAGCCATTCTCCTTCGTGGCCGGCTCGAGGGCAACCATGACAGTGATGAAGTGGGGGTAGAAGAACTCCTTGTAGTGGTATCCATAGTCCTGGTGCCATTCCCATCCGCCCGTGCCGGGATCTTTGAGCATGTTCAGCGTGTAGTAGTGGTTCATGGGCGAGGAATAAATCTGCTCCATGGGCCCTACCAGACGCCGGCTGGACGCTACGGCACTGTAGGCATTGTCCCCCAAGGTTGGCCGGTAGACGAGGCGCGTCGTCACACCGTCCCCCTCAAAGTTCTCGTTCTCCTTGGCCTCGGCCGCGATCTCAGGGTCCGTATGGGCGACCTCGAGAATACGCCGGGTTTCCTCCGGGCTGAAGAGAGAATCGACGACGAGGAAACCGTCCTGGTGGAACTGCTCTACCTGGTCGGCGGTAATGGGTGTAGTCATCTCGATCCTGAACGCAGTGGGGAAAGATGGGAGACAGCTGCGGAACGTGAATGGAGAAGATAGTATAGGAGCCGTACTCTGAGCAGGGCACCTGGCAGTGGCCGCACGGACCGTGATTTGGCTAACTACCCCACAAGGGTTGTCCTCGTCAGATACTCGAGCTCGGGAGGAACTGCGGATGGAACTGACGTCACGAGAGAGGGTCCAACTCGCCCTGCGAGGTGAGGAGCCGGATCGGGTTCCCTATCAGGACATCTTCTGGAAATCGACCATCGCCCGATGGCGCCAGGAGGGATTGTCCGATGTGGAGCCGACGGACTATTTCGGCTGCGAAATCACACGACTCGGCGCCGACTACTCTCTGCAGTTTCCTCTACGCACGATCGAAGAAACCGATCGCTACCGTGTCTATGTCGACGCCGATGGTGCCACGCGCAAGGAGATCGCCCAAGGCGACGACTGGACTCCTCACTGGCTGGAATTCACCGTCACCGACGCTGATAGTCGGGCACGCGTTCGAGAGCGACTCACCTACAAAGAATCCCGGATCGGACCCGCAACGGATCAGATCTATGCCAATGCGCGAAGCGGGCCGTCATGTCGCTTACTCCGTGCACGCATCCTTTCATCCGACGTGGCACAAAATCGGCCTGGAGAACATGCTGATTGCCATGTCTACCGAGCCCGATTGGGTCGTAGACATGATGGCGACCCACGCCCAGCTCGTGTGCGATCTGTATGACAGTCTGAAGGCACGCGGTATTCAGTTCGACGGCGCGTGGCTCTCGTATGATCTGGGGTATCGGTCGGCACCGCTCATCTCGCCGGCCATGTATCGCGAATTGGTCAAACCGCACCATCGACGGGTCTGCGAGTATCTGGCTCAAGATGGCATGCCCGTGATCCTGCACTCCGACGGTGACGTGCGACCCCTCATCATCGATTTCATCGAAGCCGGTTTCACCGCCCTCCATTCCCTCGAGGCAAAGGCGGGACTCGACGTGGCCGATTTTCGCTCTCGTTANTAGGCGCCGCCTGGCCCTGTTCGGCAACATCGATGTGACCCGTCTGGCGGGCACACCCGAGGACGTGGTGCAAGAGGTNACGTCCACCGTCAAAGCAGGCAAACAGGGCGGTGGATACCTGTTCCATTCCGACCACTCTGTGCCGAGCGATGTATCGTTGGAGAACTATCGACTANCTCTGGAAACCCTCGAAGACGCAGGCCGTTTCTGAGACGACCTCTCCCGTCTCTATGTCCTTCTGGATGCTGTGCCGTTCCTTGACATCCTCTGGGACCGCCGTATGCTTGCGTGAGCGTGGCAACGTTCCCTCCCGGCCACACTTCAGTCCATTTCACCCCCGAAGCGACGCGACCTGACAACCCTCATGGGACGGATCCCTCTGCGTACGCGCGCCTGGTTCGGCGACGACGAGATCGAGCTGCCGGTTCCGGATCGCTGGACGGTCGACGTCCTGCCCCCGGCCGATGGTCCGGCCCTGTCCGATCAGGAAATGCGCGCTTGTCTGGATCGTGCGCTCGGTTGCGATGCGCTGGCGCAGATGGCTCGCGGCGTCACGTCGGTGCTGATCGTCATCGACGATCTGGGACGCCCAACNCCCACTCACCGGATTGCCCCCTTCGTGGTGAAGACGCTGCTGGCCGCTGGCGTCGACGATGGGGCGATCAGCTTTCTAGTGGCCACAGGCTCCCATCGTCAACTGAAGACCGACGAAATCGAGCGGAAACTCGGCTCCGATCTGGCGTCGAGGTTCCCCGTACACTGCCACGACGCCTGTCACGACGAGATGTGCGATCTTGGGCCGCTGCCGTCGGGAATGCCCGTGGTGGTCAATCGCCGTGTTGTCGATGCGGATCTCGTCATCGGTATCAGTTGTGTTCTGCCGCACACGCTGGCCGGTTTCTCGGGCGGTGGAAAGATCATGCTGCCAGGATCAGCGGGTCTGCGCAGTATCGCCGAACTGCACAGCTTCTCACCGAAACGTCAACGGGGCGACACCGATTCGAGTGGCCGGCACCCCGATGGTCGCGAACTGATCGAGGCTTTCGCCTCCCGCGCGGGACTCGATTTCAGTATCAACACNGTCGTAAATACACGTCGCGAGGTGACGGGTCTGTTCGCAGGCTCCCACATCGATGCCCATCGACGTGCCGTGGAGCATGCCTNCAAGGTCTATCAGACCATCGTTTCAGCTGACGTGCGACAGAACGCTGACATCGTCATCGTCAATGGGTATCCCATGGATGCAGACCCGGTGCAGGTATCCAAGTCTCAATGGGTACGCCGGTTGTTTCCAGGGGCACAGATGATCCTCGTCGATGACGCTTGTGATGGGATCGCTTACCACGGATGGAGCGAGTTCCAGAAGGCGAACGTGACCAACATGCTCTGCGGAACGATCAGNGAGGCGCGCACGGCGGGGCGTTATCCGGCGCCGCTGGCGGCGCTGCTTTCGCGCCGATTCTTTCATCGATGGGCGACGCGTCGATTTGCTCGNCAGGTCAATCACATCGATGTCAGCTATCAAGCTTTCGAAGCCGGGAANCCCCTACTGTTCCGCAATAGTCTGGCCAAGCGCGTCATGGCCAAGCGGGCACCACTGATCATCTGCTCCGCTGAGTTCCCCGAGTGGAAGCGTCAGGCACAGTTGTCCCAACAGCCTCTTGTATCGTTCGTGGGAAGAGGTGGGAACCGCCGGACATTTGCCCGACAAGCCGTTGCGAGTGGCGGTCCTACCCTGTGCACCGCTGCAACTGGTGTCCGAAATCTGATCGCCGCCGCCTACGCACGCCGCCATCGCCGCGTCAGGCGACCCAGCAGCATCCGATCTTCCTCCTCCAGCCCCAGCATCACCAGCGTCACTATATACGTCGCAAAGTAACTGACTGTGGGCACGAGCATTCTCAACCACAACTCCTCCTGTTCCTGACGCAGCCACCAGGCGGGACCGATGGCGACCAATGCCGCCAGCAGTGGCTTGAGCTGCGTGGATCGGAAGGGCAGAATTCGTCGAAACAGATAGATCTGTGACACCCGCAAGACATTGATCAACATGGTCGTCATCATGGCACCCACCGCCGCCCCGATCAGACCATACTGCGGGATGAGATACAGGTTGAGCCCGAAGTTCCCCAGGAGCCACACGACGTTGTTGAACAGGTTCAGCCCGGGCCGGCCGGTCATGGCCAGCAGTGGCTCGGCGACGGCGAAGACAGATTGCACCAGCATGCCGACACAGAGGATGAAGAGAATGTGCAGGCCGAGCTGCATATCGCTAGCCAGTGCGAACTCCTTGCTGCCCAAGGTCTGCAGAATCGGCTCACCCACCAGCAGCAGGGAAGCGAAGATGGGTAGGTTGATGGTCAGTACCCAACGAGACACGACCAGCACCTTGACTCCCAACTCTTCGATTCGTTCGGTGGCAGCCAGTTCGCTCGCAATGGAACTGAAGATGGCATCGAAGGCCTGGGGGGCCTTCAGCACGATACTCGCCAGCCGACGGGCAATGACGTAGATGCCGACGTAACGAATCTCGACGATGAAGAAGCCCAGCATGAGTACGTCCAACTGGGTCAGCACAGCATAGAGAAGATCCGTCAGCATCACGGGACCGCTGAACCGCGCCACAGCGCGTAGTGGCAGATGTCTCCTGGCCGCGCCCAGCACTCCCCGAATCGAGAAATGGCGGCTGAACAGAACAAGGGCAAGCAGGAAGTTGCCTACTGCCATGATCAGTTGGACCCACGCGATCGCGAAGAGGCCTAACCCCGCAAGACCGACCAGCGCACCGCCGGCAAAGAGAATAGCGGGCCCGCAGACACTGCGGACATACACTTCATAACGCATGATCCGCAGGGCTCGTGTCGCCGAGGTGAAGACCCACGCCAGGGCGACGAAAGGCGCCGTGAACACCATGACCCGCATGGCGTCGCCAATCGGCTTTTCATAAAACGCCTCGATCGCGTCGGCGCTCCACCACAAGCCGCACACGACCACGCCACTGGCCACCAAAGCCAGAAGCCCCCCTGCGGCGAGGGACGCCTGCTGTCGCTGCTCGACCTGGTCTCCACTGGACCGGGCCTGATTGACGAAATACACCGTCCCTCGAGGCAGGCCAAACCGGGCGACTTTGTTCAGCGTGGAGCAAACGGCCCAGGCCAGCGAATACAGACCTTGAACGTCGAGCCCGCATAGCAGGGTGATCACCCAGATGAATGCGCCTCGGGATGCACGCGCCATCTTGCCGAAGAGCACGACGAGGGCGCCNCCGGCGAGATCTCGGATATCCCTGTCGTGCTGTCGACGCTCCTGTTCGTCGATNAGCGCATCATNACTCAGGGCATCATCGTCGGGCGAGGCGAGCGCATCGTCATCGGATCTGGGGGAATCGCTCACGGCCATCGGCGTCGATCACGATGCAGGTCGATGACCCGTATCCACCGATCGGTGTTCAGCGTATGAAGTCGGTTGGCCCCAAAGGACCCCGGCTCAAGGCGCAGCAGGGGGCGCTCGCGAAATCGGCTCGTCGTCAACTCGGTCACCTCAAAGATCGTCAGTGCGCGGCCGTAACGATGACTGCAGTCCTGGGCGGGGCGGCACAACCTCTGACCCCAGAAGAACAAGCCACCCGCCGGGCGCGCCCGACCGGGATCCGAGACCACAGGGTTGGCTGGGTGAGGTGTCCACGGTCCGAGAGGACTGTCACAGTAGAAGATATGGAGTTCATCATGAACAGATGTTTCTGGTTGTCCAAGATTGGTCCACATCCACCATCGATCGCCAATCTGCTCAACGGTTACGTCCACGGCATGCACCTGCTCCATCGCCACCGTCTCTAACTCCCACTGCAGCGGATCGCCATTTTGCTGTCGATACACCTCAACCGTGCGATTCGATGAGGTCTCTGGAATCATGAAACGTTCACCGGACCAGTTGAAGACATGCGGATGAGATAGGTGACCGTCGGTTTCAAGGCAGGTACCGAGGTGCTTGAAGCCGCCGTCCCGATTCACTTCCAGCACCGCAATCTGCCCTCGCCCGACGGGGTCTTTCCACTCTTCCAGATAGATGTGGGCAATGTCATCGGAGATCACCACGGGGAAGGGGTCGGCCCAGAATCGATCACCTGGGGGGTGCACGAAATGCAGGTCATCGGCATGCAGTTCAGGTGAGGCGGGCGGCTCAAACTGCACACCCAAGTACCATCCGTTCTTCCTCAAGGTGCGGCGGAGTGCCGTGCGCAGTGCACGTACAGGGCGCCTGTGCTGTGCGACCGCCAGCGATGGCAGGTCGGGTTCGTTGGCGGGTAGATCGTCAGCGATCAGATCTCGCAATCCGCGAACCGGCAGGTGTGACGCCCGCCACAGCAGACGCTGACGCGTGATCGCCGGAGAAAGGGTGTGGACCCGAACTCGGCTGGGTCGAAGGATCCGATCTCCGCCGATCTGACGCAGACATACCGTCTCGGTGCCCAACCCGTCGATGGTGGCGCCACGACCCAGGTCGGCAGGCAGTTGGAGGTCCCAGATTCCCCATCGTGGAGAGGGGGGGACCGGTAGATTGTCCTGCTGGACATTGAGCGAGCCATCGATGTCGACACCGAGGCAGAAGACGATGTCCACCGCGTCCGGGGTTGGCCAAGGGGCTTGGCTGGCCTGCACGGGGAGGTCGACCGGTCGCTTCGCTTCGGCATTCGGGCCCGTGATCATCCGGCGATCAAGGGGGTCGAGGATTCCCTTCCATGGGACGCGACGGGCACGCCGATGATGCAGGCTGACGATGTCGGAGCACTCTGCCAGCTTTTCCACCGCCGACACAATCCAGGCAGCAGGATCGGTGTCAGGGAGCAAGACCCCGACACGAGGTCTGGTCTGGCCCGTCGTCGCCTCCAGGGTATTCATCCCACGGCTCCAGCGAATCTCGCCTGAATCATCAGGCCGGCTCGTAGCCAAATTGCTCAAGGGTGGGGCCGGCCTCGGCCCGGATGGTATCGACCTCGTCAGGGAGGAGGCGGGCGATCGACTCGGCATTCATGTTGCGAATCGGAGACGCGACGCCGTGCACGTGGAATGTGTCCGACGTGGTTTCAGTACCCAGGGGAGGCAGTTGCAGGAATCCGGTGATCTCATTCAAGACATGGGCTGGACGATCCGTCAGCTCTTCGTAGGTCACCTGAAGGAATCGGTCCAGACCTGGTCGGTCGCCAGAGACCACCTCGTGGCTGACACGCCACTGTTCTGCGCATAGATCGATGGGATAGCGGTCGCCGAACTCCTCGCGGCCATGCCGGCGAGGCTCGGTCTTGCGGCGGATTCCCTCGGCCACGGCATAACCATTGCGCACCAGATAAATGAAGGACGCAGGCGCAAAGGCAGCCTGCAGGAAGGGGAGTCGAGTTGTGTTGGCAATGGACTTCTCCAACACACATTCCGCGGATGGGGGCAGGGCGAGAGACCACTGTCGACGAATCCGCTCGCTGAGGACGGGGGTGTTCTCGTCGACGGGAATCTGCATCTCGTCCCGGCAGCGAGACCACATACGCTGCCAGCCGAAGGTCTCGGGCCGGGGGAGAGAATCGGTGAGACGAACGCCCTCCGAGGGCAACGAGCTGATCTGCGGATGTCGCCCCAGCAGATCGCGCAACAGGGTCGTTCCTGAGTTGTAACATCCGACGATGAAGATCCAACGATCCGGGGTAATCGCCGTCGCCCAGCGGCCACTCAGCCCCTGTACCCAACGCTTCTTCAGCAGGCCCTTGTGAGCACGCTGCAACAAGGATGGGCTCATCCGGGCACCGCCGCTGGCTGCACATCAGCCACCGTGTCTTTGCCGGCGACGACTCTCTGCACCATCTCAAAACTCGCTTGCCCGAGAGATTCGATCGAGAAGTGATCCTCAACATGAGAGTGGGCCTGGGTTCCGAGTTGCTGGCGCAGTTCAGCGTCGGCGAGGAGTCGATCGAGAGCCTCGGCCAGGGCGTGCTGGTCGTCTGGAGGTACCAGGAGCCCCGTCTTCCCGTCGACTACGACCTCAGGCGTTCCACCATCATCGCAGCCGATGGCGGGCAGGCCAAAGGCCCCCGCCTCGATAAACACATTGCCCAGTCCCTCTCGGACACTGGGCAGGGCGAAGATGCCGGCTCTCTCATACTGCTCGTACAACGCCGCCGAACGGGGCTCGATCGAGCCGACGAAGTCCACGTGCTCGTCGATGTGCAACTCAAAGGTCATTCTCTCGAGTCGATCCCTCTGCGGGCCTTCTCCAACCACGATGAGCCGTGCGGCGTCGTGACGCTGTCTCACCAGGGCCATGGCCCGCAGCAAGACATCGATCCGCTTCTGTCGCTGCAGTCGGGCGACGGTGAGGATCGTCGTCGGCGAACGCACAGCCTGCGCTCTCGCAGATGCGCTCTTCCTCAGATCGAAGGCCGGCGGGCTGACGAACAGTCGCTGGGCAGAAAGCCCCTTGGCGACGGCTACATCACACAATGCGCGACTGACGACGGCGATCGCGCTGGAGCGTGCATAACATCGTCGATGGAAAACGCTCTCCAGCCAACGGGCCGGGGTCCGGCCGGGGAGCCGCGAGGAAATATCGGTGCCGCGCACGCAGGATATCGTCGGCCATCGCGGTGCACCCAGTTTGGACACCAGACCCGCCACGCGGGTGCCCATGCCATTGGTCGTCCACAGGCAGTGGGGTTGAAAGCGAGCGATCTCCTGTACCAGTGCGGCACGACAGCGGACATAACGACGCACCGCTGAAGTGGTATAGGGGATCCACTGCACATCGATGTCGTCGTCTGTGACGGTCTGCGGAATGGCCACGTCGGAGGGCAAGGGCGCGGGACCGGTCAGCGACGGGGGAGCCTGCGTTAGCACCCGGACCTGAGCCCCCGATGCAGACAACCCGGTGGCAAGAGCATGGGTGTAGCTGGCCGTGCCCGCCGCAGAAGGGGGAAACTGCGTGCCGAAAAGCAAAACACGGAGACTCACGCCTCGGCTCTCCCGCGCACACCACCGGTCAGGTCTTCGCGCACACCGCCTGTCAGGCCGATCCAGGCAAATCGTAAGACGTGGATGGCGAGGGTCAGCACCATACCTGCCGCCATCGCGACAAAAGCGGACTCGACAAGGCCAGCGGCGACACCGATGGTGAGCACGAGCAGGTGCATGTTCCGTCGCACGGCGAACAGGTGGAAGAAGGCATCGAAGGGCCGTGCATCAAATAACTCCCGGCCAAATCGTCGGCGAAACTCACCCGACACCACCTTGTCGACGAGGAAACAAGCCACCGTCGTCCAACAGCTGAGCATCGCAACCGAGGGTGTCCACAGATCGCCGTCCGTCAGATGCCAACCGATAGCGACAAACCACAGGCCGAGCCCGGGCATGGCTGACAGGTGTTCGATGGTCCCCATCGCATCCGACAGATTCAGCGTCAGGCGTGCCAGTTTTCCGTCGATCGAGTCGAGCAGGACTCCCGCCCAGGCGCTGACACACCCCAACGCCACATGCCCTGTTGCGAAACAGGGGATGGCAAGCCAGATCCCGGCGATGGACAAGACGGTGAACAGATTCGGGCTCAGCGTCGTGCGACTCAGACAGCGTGTCAGAAGACGAACGAGGTGGTAGTAGCCATAACGCGCGATGGCGTCGATGACCCCCTTGAAGGTGCGTCGGTACAGCAGATGATCGACGTGGCGTAGCTGTGATCGTTCGGTAAGGCGGATCATGAAGGCGGGCATGGTCAGGCGCAGTTCGGGGACATAGGTGTCCAGCTGCTCCACCGTCGTTGAGTTCAGTCCCTGCGCCAGTTGCCGCACACCGACGAACTGCGCTGACGACTTCTCCAGCACGGCATGCCAATGCTGTGCAGAAAGCCAAACCAGGGTGGTCTCCGTCGCTGTCACGCAGTGGTCGGGTCCTGCCGCCAACAGATGATGCCAAAGGCGGTCGTCGTGAACGACATCACCATCGGCGACCAACAGCCCGCCTTCCAGGTCGGGCATGACGTCTGCTAACTGCTCTGCGCTCTGCACGACATCGATCTGCAGGGGGTGGATATCACGAAGATCTGGGCGCCAACGGTGTAGCTCCCATTCGACGTCGGATCCGACGTACACCACGACGTATTCGATTCCACACAGCGAGGCCTGACGAAGTACCCGCTCGGCGATACTCATTCCCCACAGAGGCAGGTTCGATGCAGGACGGCTGCTGTCCACGAGCAGCACCCTTGGTGTTGCAGAGGATCGCAAGGCTGCTTCAGTCACCGGCGGGTTGTCGTCGCGATTTTCTAGAGACGCCGTCGTGGCCGCGCCACGGCTGACAGAGATTCGCGAAGTGTTTGAGCGACGCGCTCTTGATCACGATCGCCTCGGGTCGAAGAACGGTGGCATACATGGTGAGCAGAGATATCGTGTCGAGCAGCGATCGATAGCCGGACAGGCCAGACATGTCGATATAGATCTTGCTGAATCGCTCGATGTCGAGTTCGCTGGCAAGGTCTGCCGCGGCGCGCACATCAAAGGCGTCCAGGACGGCGAACTCGCACTCGGGGTGCTCGCGCCGGGCCCGGTCGATACAGTCGGCACTGACATCGGTACCGACGACACGTGAACAGGCGGGGGCAATCTGTACCGTCGTCGTCCCCCATTCGCACCCGATCTCCAGGACGGTATCGAGCTCGGAGACCCACGTCCCGATCGTCTGTCGGTATTCGTGAACATCGCGTGTACCGATGAATTTCGTCTTCAGCTTGAACTGCTGGTTGTTGGGCAATTGTGGTGGCTCTCTTCAGGACAGCGGTTCGATGGCTTCGATACGAAGATTCGCATATTCCGCGATCAGCGGCGCCATCTGTCGAAAACCGATCCGGCCCCCGGTGAGAATCGGGCCAAACTCGGTTTCAGGATCCTTCCACGAAAACACGGTCAGATCCCGAATCTCAAAGTGCACGTGGGGACCCGATTTGACCAATGTCATGGCATAGGGTTCGTGAACATCGGCGATACCCGGCAGGGGGTCGGCGCCCTGCGCCACGAGATGGAACCCGTGACTCTTGCGCAGATTGCAGCGCTGGAAGGCACGTTCCGTGGGCGCCTTGCGCCGGAAGTAGGAGACGTGCAGCGCGTCGAGATCCCCGTGATGATACTGTTCGTAGGGTCCACTTCGCGGCTGCAGGGTCGGGTCGCAGAGGTCCTTTCCTCCATGTCCCACGGCAGAGAAAAACAGAATCGCCAGACCCGGTTCGCGAATCGGTCGAAAGTCCCAGGTGATACGAACATGATCGGGAAAATTCTCGGGGCACCAGAATACGATGTTTGCCGCTTGGCCCTGCCCCGGATCGATCAGGTGATCGAGTCGCAGACAGCCCATGGGAAAACTGGGCACACCAGAACCCTCGAGGATGAAATCTTCAACCGAGGCCGGCCCATCCAGAGGATTCTCGTAGAGGGTTTCGCGAACCACGATATCGAACACGGTCTTCAGTCCTTGAAAACGCTCAGCACAAGGGATGTAACGGAAACGACCAGACCGCCGAGGAAGGCTGCGGCGAAGGTGTCGATGACCAGACCCGCTGTGAACCACGCCGCCAATCCGAGCATGGCCGCATTGACGACAAGGGTGAACAAGCCGAGCGTCAACAACAGCATCGGTAGGGAGAGAAGCAGAACGATCGGTTTGATCACCGCATTCACGAGTCCGAATACGAGGGCCACGATGGCGACCTCAATGGGGTTTTCGGACAAATGCATCCCATCCACCAACCACGCGGCAAACCACAGCGCAAAAGCATTGATGAGAAGTTTGATCAGCATGTGGCGTCCCTCCCCCTGCAAAGCAGCGCTTGCAGGTGGAGCCGGTCAAGCAGACAAAGACGAACACAGCACTGGCGAGCCACCAACGGCTGCCACGAAGAAACTCTCCGAGCCGCGCTTGAAAGGCGATAGACCGTGACGACCCAGTGGGCCCCAGAACCCGAACTCCTGCAGCATCTAGACGAAGCGGTGACCATGATCCTGACGACGCAGAAGGAGAACGGTCAATTCGGCTCCGAGCCCTGGATCTCCACAGACCAGAACGTTCTGTGGCCATTAACGGTGGCCTGGTCCCAGTCCGGGTCCCGCCACTTCCACGACGAACCCGTACTGGACGCCATTGTCCGCGGCGGCCTTGCCCTGCAGGAGGCGCAGGATGAAAACGGCATGTGGATGTTCCGCAAGAAGGACTACTCCGAATGGGGACCCATTCGCATGCCCTGGGCCTACAGCCGATGGATACGTGCTTTTGCCGTGATCAAGGACCAGATGCCCACCGATGCTCATCAGAAGTGGGCCGACGGTCTGCAACTCGGCTATGAGGGCATTGCCGAGCACCAGCTTACGCACATTCATAACATTCCGACCCATCACGCAATGGCCCTGTATTGCGCGGGCCAGGTCTTCGACCGACCCACGTGGTGCGAGCAGGCGGCAGACTTCCTTCGCGGTGTTGCCAGCGCCCAGTCTCCCCACGGCTGGTGGGCGGAGCACGAGGGTCCCGTCGTGGCGTACAACTTCGTGTATGCCGAGGCACTCGGCACCTACTTCGCCATGTCGGGTGACGAACAGGTCCTGCCCGCTCTGGAACGCGCGGCGACCTATCATGCGACGTTCACCTATCCCGATGGCAGTTGCGTAGAGACCATTGACGGTCGCAATCCCTATCATGACGGCGTCCGTCTCGGCAACGCAGGGCTTACGCGTTCTGCAGCGGGTCGCGGATGGACGGCGCAGCAACACCGGCTCTATCTAGCTCAGGGACAACGATTCGACGCGGACTATGCCGCTTCGATGCTCGCCGACGCCACATCAGGAGACGCCGAGATACCACCCGGAGCGCGGGACGTCCACACGCAACGGATGGGTGATCAGGCGCTCACACGGCGCCGCGCCCCCTGGTTCGCCTGCGTATCCGCCTATACAGTGGACATCCCACAGAATCGCTGGGGACTGGATCGACAGAGTTTCTTCAGTCTGTATCACGACGAGGCAGGGTTGATCGCCGGTGGCGGCAACAGCAAGCTCCAACCCCTGTGGAGCACCTTCACCCTCGGCAACACCGAGTTGTTGAAGCACACACCGGGCGAAGAGGACCCGGACTTTGCCGCCGTGGACGGCCTGATCCACTGTCCCCAATCGGCCAAACTCGGAGAGGACGATGAGACGGTCCTCGTCGACCTCCATTATGGATCAGCGTTATGCACGGTGAGTCTGAAACTCGACGCTGAGTCTGCCGTGGCCACCTTCAGCGCCGCGGGTGAGATCACAGCAACCCTCGCCGCCCATGTGACCCTGCTTCCGCAGATCGGTGAATCCCTCCAAATAGGTGAGCAGTCGTGGGTGCTCGGCGATGAGGTGATCGATATGACGTTCGCCACATCGACGACGATCTCCCACGGACGCTGGCAGATGAGTTGTGGGCCGGGCAGTCGTTTTCACTGGCCCGCCCTGCCGCACAATCCGTATCGGAAAGACGGCCACTCGACATCCGAGGAAGGTCGGCTTGTGGTGACGTTGCCCCTGGCGTCCGATGCACCTGCCTCAGTGGGATTCCATCTCGCCGAGTGACGGCGTCATTCACTCGACCGAAAGGGAGGATCCAGCAGACCCGAACAGGCCTCGTCGTAGGGATGAACGAGTGTCGTGGATCTGCCCTGTGCATCGACGAGGGGGCGAGATTCGTTGGCCCATGTGAACAGCGATCCTTCGAGGTTCACCACATTCGTGTAGCCGCGCTCCTGGAGCATCTCCGCCATCCGGGCAGATCGGTATCCCACCGAACAGTAGAGGACGATGGGCCTGTCGAGGGCGATGCCGCCTGCCAGTGGATCATCCTGCAGCGGCTCGTTCGGCAGCGCCTCGTCTTGTACCGGGGACATCTGTCGAGCGCCCCGAAGGTGTGAGATGGCGTATTCCTGCGTGGCTCTTACATCAAAGAGCAGAGGTTGGAGCGTATCCGGGTGGGCGAGCCACGACGCAAGTTGCGCCGTAGAGATCTGTCGCACCTGAGGGAAACGCAGACGAATCCCCTCTTTCACCATGGGCCAATCGTCTGCTTCGAGGGACAGGCTACAGCCAGCGACCACGGAGAGCACCAACCCCACGACGATCTTCATCGGACCCGATGGCTTGCCAACCGGCTCGACGGTTAGGCACGACAGGTTCGGCACGACATCTCGCTACACGCTGATCATGCGCGGATTCAAGTGTCGAAACCCTCTTCCTCGACTTCCTCCTTCACGCCGCGCAACTGTTCGATGAGGGCAGCATAGTCGAGCCCCAGGGCGCTGTGTTCGGCGAACAGTGACAGCAAGCGTAACTCCTCATCCGGCATCAGGGGGGATCGGCGCACGAAGATCAGCAACAACCCCCACACGCGGCGTGTCGTGACAAGGGGGACGCCGATCAGCGCTTCACAGTCGAGTCCCGGTGCCAGACGTCGGCACGCCTCGCGTACTTCGCTGGCCCGATCCTCGACGAAGGGTCGCCGGAATCTCCAGTGTTCGGAGATCAGACTCTCGAAGGCGATGGGGCCCCCCACGAGTGCACGTTCGCCAAAGGCATCGAGCACCAGGCGCTGTCGATCATCCTCCCAGCGGCAGATGGCCGCCGCCAAACCACCCACGGCGTGTCGCGATGTGCTGCACAGCCGCTCGAGGGCCGTACGCGAAGATTCACCCGGACTTCCTGCCGAAGAGCGGATGAAGTCGGACAGTTCGGCGTGTTGCCACGCACGAGACAGCCACACGGGTGTTGTGAAACCGAAGTAATACAGCGCCGCCATCACGAGGGGGCCCGCCCGGTTGATCTCTGCCGCCGTCGACGCCAGGCTGTCGATCAATGCCGCCGTCACCTGCGCCGCCAGCAGCACTGCGAACACGAGTGCGCCACCGGCGATCAGCTTCATTCGCCGCTGGATCACACTCTGGCCTCGCTCGGCTGCTGATGCCAGCGCACCTGCCGAATAGAGCGTCAGCAGGGCGAACACGGCCGTGACCGCCCATTCCCAGGAAGTGACGGTCACTTCTGGTGCAAACAGGAGGAATCCCCAGGCTGCCGCGACCAGCACCAGTGCCCCCCAGGACACAAGACCTCGAATCGGGCGGAAGTGGTCCACGAGTCGCAGCAACAGATACGGGTGCGCCAGGCGAGCCAGCGGCTGCACCAGACTCAGCAGCCCCGGATCAACGCCCAGGCGCGGCAGCAGCCGGGGGATGACATCGATCGCCAGCGCGACGAAGACGAGGGCGATATCGAGTCGGGCTCGATCTCGTACCCGGGCCAGATCGATGCAGGTAAGGACGGTGATAACCAGTAGAAGGATCTCGCCGCAGAGTGCGAGAAAGTCGCCGACGGACATGGCGTAAATCGATCCTGACAAGTGTGAGCGGCTGCGATCAATCTACGGCACGCAAGCACCCTGCGCTTCCAAAGAGCCGCAACCGCACCATTGACACCTCCCCATCGTTTGGCAGATTGCGCCTGGCAAGCACGACTCAGCGAGCAACGAACCACCAACTCGAGCGTCAGAAAAGCTGGCCCGTGAATCTCACCAGAACCCTGGATCCTGATGATCAGAATTCTCGTTGTATTTCTCGTGTTCACAGTTCATGCGGAGGCGTCTACCATTGCCGGATACGTCCGCAGTGCGATCGACGGAGAGCAGGTCGGGTTGAGTGTCGTGGCGTTGCCGGATTTGCAGCTTGGAGGGTTGGCCAATGAGCGCGGGTATTTCGCCGTCCGCAAAGTTCCCGACGGTCGTCATCTGATCGTGGTTTCCCATATCGGTTATCAGAGCTATCGAGACACGATCGATGTCGCCGGAGAAGACGTACGCCTCGACATTCGGTTGCGAAGTGAGGCCATCGATGTGGGCGTCGAAACGGTGATCACCGCCGATCGCGACACGGAAGTGGAGCAGGAGCGAACGATCCAGACCAGCTTCCTCACGATCGAGCCACAGCTTCTGCAACAGCTGCCGGCCACGGGTGAGGCGGATCTGTTGCGAAGCCTGCAGCTGTTACCCGGAATTCAGTCGGCTTCTGACATCAGTAGCGGGTTGTACGTCCGAGGTGGCGGCCCGGACCAGACCCTGATTCTGCTCGATGACATTCCCCTCTACAATCCATCTCACGCCTTTGGCTTCTTTTCAACCTTCAATCCGGAGGCAGTGCGCGACATTCAGCTCTACAAAGGAGCGTATCCGGCCAACTATGGGGGCAATCTTGGCGCCGTGCTGGATGTGTCCAATCGCGATGGCAACCGTGAGCAATTCGCCCTGAGTGGGGGTGTGAGCCTCGTGTCCACGAGACTGCTGGCTGAGGGGCCTGCCGGCGATGGGTCGTGGATGGTTTCGGGTCGACGCACCTATCTGGACCCCGTGCTGGCCGCCATCCGCTCGGGTGGTACCGATGTGCCCGACTATTTCTTCTACGATCTGAATACGAAGATCACTCAGCCCATTGGCGAGGGTGGTGACCATCTGCTTCTGAGCGCCTATTTCGGTCGCGACGATCTCGACTTTGATCTCGGTGAAGCAGAGTCCTTCTTCAACATTCGGTGGGGGAACCGCGCCGCCATGGCGCGATGGACTCACCTGTTCGATCCAGCTCTGTTCGGAGAACTGACCATCTCGTCGTCCGAGTACGAAAGCACCACCGATCTGAGTTTCTTCGACACACCCATCCTCTTCCAGAACCAGATCGAAGACCTGACACTCAACGCGGATCTCGAATACTTCCGCGGATCTCAGAACACGATCACCACCGGGCTGCGAGCGACGAAATACAATTTCGAATTCGTCTCCAGTTTCAATCAGGTGCCCGGCGTCGATCTGCACGAATCACCGACGCTGCTCGAACTGTATCTGCAGGATGACGTGCAACTGTCGACCGGTACCCACCTGCGCCTCGGCGTGCGGGCCAGTCGTTTCTCCGAAGCCGATGACGTGGCCGTCATGCCACGTTTTTCTCTCAGCCAACCGGTGGCCGACGGATGGCGCGTGAAGCTGGGTGGAGGATTGTATCGTCAACACCTCCAACTGGTCACGACGGAAGGATTCAGTGGGGGGGACTTCTGGGTCCCCCTCGACGAAACCGTCGGACCTGCCTCCTCACGGCAGATTGTGGCTGGCCTCGAATGGGAACCGACGCGAAAGTACAAGGTGACGATGGAGGCCTACTATACCGATCTGGATGGATTGGTGATCATCGACAACAACAGCACCGTCGATAACAACAGTACCCGTTCAGAGGACGTGTTCAAATCGGATGGTCGAGGTCATGCGACAGGCATCGAGTGGTTCGCCGAGAAACGAACCGGTCGCCTGCGTGGTTGGGTCGGCTACACGCTAGGTCGCACGCGACGCACCTTCGACGAAGTGGATGGCGGACGCTCCTTCGCACCGAAATACGACCGACGACACGATGTGTCGGTGGTGTCCTCTTATCGATTGGGGAGCAAGTGGCGCCTGAGTGGCAGTTTCGTTTATGCCACGGGCCAGGCGTTTACACCCGCCGCGGCGCGCTACACGCTGACCAACCCAGCGACGCAGGTCCGTGAGGATCTGGTCCTGGCGGCACGACGGAACTCCGCCCGGCTGTTGCCCTACCATCGACTCGATCTCAGTGCGCGAAGGCAGATCGGGTTCTTCGATGGCGACGCCGAAGTCTACCTGCAGATCTTCAACGTCTACAGCCGCCGCAATGAGTGGTTTGTCCAATACGACGCGGACAGTCCCGACACCGAACCCGAAGTGGTCAAGCAACTACCTGTGGTACCCACCTTTGGCCTGGAGTTCGCCTTTTGAGATCTCTGCTGATTCTGCTCGTGCTGTCGGGTATCTGGGTCGGGTGCGGCGCAGACCGAGAACCGGGCGACCTGTTCGGATCTATCGAGGAGGATGTGCTCGTTCTGGATGGCACACTGATCGTCGACCAGCCTCTGCCCTTCATCTACGTGCGGCGCACCGCTGATCCCGGGCAGGTGTACGATGAAGCCAGCTATGGGGTCACAGACGCTCGCGTCGAACTCACGGCCGGCGATACTCAATGGTCGTATGAGGCCGATCCAGCCTCTCCGGGACGGTATCGACCACCGACTCCGACTCCGATGGTTGAGCCCTCCAAGGCATACCGCCTCGAGGTTCGTATCGATGGCGAGGTCGCAGGCGGCGTGACCACGACGCCAGGTCGTATGAACCTGCGGCGGACAGTCCTGCTCGACGAGAAAACGCTGGAAGTGGTGGACGTACTGGTTCCCTTTTCAGCCGGTGCCGACAGCTCCTTTGCGTCACCCACCAATCGATTGATCTACCGGGAAGGCGTACTGGAGATGCAGTTGGCGGAGCCCGTCGCCGGTGCCATCGCCTATCAGCTGTCACTGACCGGACTGGATCGTGATTCGGACTTCGTCATCGACGCTAATTTTCTCGAGGAGGAAGACTACGAGGAATTCGATCGCGAGGGTGCGTCGCCGCCACTGGAGGTCGACGAAGGACTGGCGCGCGTCCCGTGGTTCGCCGTCGCCTTCGAGGGGCGACATATTCTGCGTCTGTTCGCCATCGATGAGAACTGGTTCGACTTCATCCGAACGAATCTCAGCGACGACGATGGAGGTGGATTCGGTGGCCTTGCTGGCGATGCCTTCGAGCGACCGATCTTTCGGCTCGACGGGGCAATTGGCCTGTTCGGATCTGCCGCGGCCGACTCGGTGGGCATCGTGGTTCTGCCCAGACCCGATGGTGACTGACGAAGATGTCTGCGCCGACGGTCGCTGCCGAGGTCTAATAGCTTTCCAAAGGCCCGTCGAGCAAGGCCAGGTGGGGTGAATTTGCGCCGATGCCATCCAGGGCCCCACGCCACCGAGCCGCGTGGGACTCATCGGTCAGCACGGGGACAAAACCGAGGCGTAGATACGTCTTGATGGCGGCGACGCGATGATCGTCCGTCAGCAGCCAAACTGCTGCACGCCGCTCTGACTGCGCCTGCTGCAACGCAGCCAACGACACTTCATATCCAAGTCGAAGACCGACGTGCTCCGGGTGCGTCCCCACCCAGTGGAGCACGGAGTGGTCGACGCCCGCCCTCTCGGTCACCCAACTCGAGGCTGTGGCCACCACCACCTCATCTGAGGTCACGACAACCTGCACTCTCTGTGGGAGAAAAGCGGGATCTCGTCGCATCATGCGATCGAAGTCGAACTCCGACAAGTCTCGCTCGAAAGCGGCAGCCAGAACCTGATTCCAGGACGTTTCGTCTCCATTGCGAAAGTCGCGGACCTGATACCCGGGTGCGATGGCCGCCTGCGGAAGTCGTCGCAGATGGGGACGGCGCATGACCAACTGCGGCAGGGACGGGCTCATGCGGAGCCGGCACTCCAATTGCGGGAATCGGGTACGTCGAGCCAACTGCCCTGCTGTTCCATCGAGGTCTGGCTGATCAGGCAAGGCAGACTCATGTCCATGGCGCGGTCGATATCGATGGGGGGTGGTTCGTCATTCAGCACGGCATCGAGGAAGGCAAGACTCATCAGTGAATCGGTCCCTCCATGCCCCGCCTCGCCGACGGCGTTGAACATTTCGCGCCACCGAGTCGGCAGATACTGTGACTCGAGGTCTTTGAGGAATCCCCATGTCTCGGGTCCCTCATGAATGGAGGACAGCCAGATACGATCCTGTTCGTCGGCTCGACGCGCCGATTCGAAACAGCCTTCGGTGCCCTGCAGTTGGTAGGTGGTGGTCACCGAAGGGCGTGAGGAGACCATGTCGAGACGAATCTTGATCAATCCGCCGCCTCCCGTCTGAGCGAGCATGACGTGGGTATCCTGGTGGTAATCGTCGCCACGGGGATCCTGGTAGTGGTGACCACTTCCGGCACAACACACACGCGTCACTCTTTCTCCAGGCATCCAGCTCAGCACCGGTCCCAGCGCGTGTGTGCCATAGGTGATACCGTCGATCCCCGTCTGCCAGCGCCGTCGCCAGCGAGTGCGCTCATTGAGGTCACGTACTTCGTGCAGATACTCTGACTCGGCGAAGTACGGCGTTCCGAACAGGCCCTGCCGTACCAGCTCTTCCACCAACAGAGACTGCCGACGATAATTGCAGTTCTCGGCCAGCATGTAGTGACCTCGCGCTCGGCGAGCGGCGACCACGAGTTGGCGGCACTCTTCGATGCTGACGGCGGGTGTCACCTCACACAACACGTGCAGGCCCGCCTCCAGGGCCATGATCGACTGGGGCGCATGCAGGTGCATGGGCGTGGCGATCATCACCGCGTCGAGGGATCCCGCCTCAAGCATGTCTTCGTAGTCGGTGTAGGTCGCAGAGGCGCCGAACAATTCACCCGACGAGGCCAGGGCGCCGGTGTTCGTGTCACACACGGCCTGGACGCAGACCTGTTCCGAGCGTTGACCGAGCGCGGTGGCAAATGTCGATCCCCGACCACAGGCACCGACGATGCCGATGTGTAGGGCTTGGAGCCGGCTCATGGGCCAGCAGGATCACCTGATGACGGGTTCACACTTGGCATGGGCGAACACAAGGAGGTCTGCTCGCAGGAAGGACAACGCGTTCTCAGCCGACCAAACCAGTTTTGGCCGATGAGATGGCGACTCGTTGACACGGCAAAGGTGTGGTTACAGGGGCCGCACGCGTACAAGGAACGGCGAGCCAGCCACGAGGCGGTGCCCACGCCGATAACGACACTTACAACGATCAATCCGGCGATGTACACCTGGGGGCCGACCTGTTCAACCAGTACGGGACGCACGAACCAGTAGACGATACCGATCAGGAGCGTGCTGAAGGCAGGGCCTCTCCAGGACATGAGATCAGGTGTGCGTCACAGGACGCGTTTGATGGGCGTCGGGGACGAATTCTCGCTCCCAGCGCTCTTCGATCTGAGCCCGCCAACCTTCGGCCGCCTCCTTGAGCTGCTGCGTGAGTCGCGGGTCTTCCAGCTTGAGATTCACTCGTTCTCCCGGATCATCGGTAAGGTTGGACAGATGGATCTCGTCGTCCGTAGGGGCGCCTTCTACCAGTTGTCCTCGCAGCACCAGTTTCCAGTCGTCGCGACGGATCGCCGTCTGTTTGTTCATCTCCCACATCAGATCACGGCTCGGCCCACGGTCACCCCCGGTCAGATAAGGGAGCAGTGATCGACCGTCGAGTTCATAGTCATCGACGTTGCCACCGGCAGCACTCAGCGCTGTCGCAAAGATATCCATCGACGCGCAGGGCGCATCGAGCACCTGCCCCGCATCGATGCCACCCGGCCAGTGACACAGGGCAGGCATACGAATTCCACCTTCGTACAGACTGAACTTGTGCCCCTTCAGCGCACCGGCGCTGCCTCCGTAGTATGGGTCCTGAGTGCCATCGAGCCAGTTTCGGGTCTCGCGCGAGGGTCCATTGTCGGAGGTGAAGAAACTCAACGTGTTCTGACGCTGTCCCAGTCGTTCCGCCTCAGCCAGAATCTCTCCGACGCTGTCGTCGACAGCACTGATCATGGCCGCCATGATGCGACGATCCCAGGGCAAGTCGTCAAAACGTTCGACATACTCCGCAGGCGCGTGCATCGGGTAGTGGGGCGCGTTGTAGGGAACGTAGAGGAAGAACGGCTGATCCTTCGCCACGGCATCTCTCATGTAGAGGATGGCCCGCTCCGTGATCATCTCGGTGAAATACTGGCCATCGTCCCAGATCTCTTCGTCATCTTCCCACAGATCATGTGTCGGATTGAGGCCAGGCCCGGGATGATTCATCCCCCAGTAGAAAATGTGCGAATAGTAGTCGATGCAGCCGGCAAGGAATCCAAACCAACGATCAAATCCGTGCGCGTGGGGACGCGAGCCTGGGGCCAGACCCAGGTGCCATTTACCAGACATGCCGGTGGCGTAGCCTCGTTGTTGCAGGGCCGTCGCCAGCGTCGGAACGTGTGCCGGGAGTCCCGTGGCGGTTCGATGGCCCGCCAGGATCGACCTCACGCCGGCATTTCCCGGGTACCGGCCGGTGAGCAGTGCGGCTCGTGACGGGCTGCAGACGGGACTGTTGCTGTACCAGTCGGTAAACCGAACGCCCTCGCGGGCCATCTGATCGAGGTGAGGCGTACGGAAATCCGTGCATCCCATGCACGAGAGATCACCGTATCCCTGATCGTCGGTGAGAAAGACGATGATGTTTGGCGCGTTGGCCAACGTGGTGCCTTTCCTCTGAGTGAGATAAGGGTAGACACGGGCCGGGTTGGCGACAAACACGGTTGACGATGGGATTCGACCCGGTTACGTTCGTTTTCCTAATCCGTTGGGGGTGGCCCGCCGTCGGGCCTGAGACCACACCCTTCGAACCTGACCTGGATGATGCCAGCGTAGGGAACACGGACTGCCTCGGTGATCGGCGGCTCTTCATGGTCGGCCTTTGCGGACCGTACCCCTGCTGGAACTCGGTTTCTGGCATTCGACTTCAGGGCATGCGGTCTTTGTCATTTTTGCACCATCACCGAGTGGAATCTCTCATGAGAGTAGTCTCCTTCCTTGCGTTGTGCGCAAGCTTGTTCGCGTTACCTCTGCGGCTGTCGGCCGATGGTCTTCATGGGCGAGTCGTCGACGATCTCACGGGCGATGCGATTGCCGGGGCCCTCGTGCGCACCGGCGAGTTATCAACCCTCACCGACAGTGCCGGGGTCTTTCGCCTGTCCTCTTCGGCGGACAGTCTCACCGTCAGCCATATCGGTTTTCACGACCTGCGAGTGGCATCCTCGATAGGGCTCATTGGTCTGAGAGCCCGCTTCTACACTGCGCCAGAGGTCATCGTCCACGCCGGGCTGACGAGTCAGCGATTGGCCGATCTCTCGGCCAGTGTGCACGTCATCGAGACCCAGCAGGTGGCGGCCCATCACCATCTTCAGGATCTGACAGATGGCATGGCCAATGTGCACTGGGCGGGCGGTACATCCAGGCCCCGCTATTTCCAGATCCGCGGGATCGGCGAGCGCAGCCAGTATGCTGGTGAGGGGCCACCCAGTTTCGCCGTTGGTTTCGTCGTCGATGACGTGGAGCTGTCCGGTCTGGGCACGACAGCCATGCTCTTTGATATGGATCAGGTCGAAATCTACCGGGGACCGCAGTCAACGGTGTTCGGGCCCAATGCCATGGCAGGGCTCATTTCCTTGAGATCCGCAGATCCGGGGGATCAGCAGCCGCAGTTGCAGGCAAGTCTAGGTGGAGATGGACTGGTCGAATTCGGCGCAGCCATGAATGTGCCTCTGACGCAGAAGTGGACTGCACGGCTGTCGTATGGCGGCCAGAGAGCAGATGGTTTCCGCGACAATGTCTACCTGGATGCGGACGACACCAATGGTCGCCGTGAGCAGACACTGCGTGCCAAGCTCCACTACGGCGAGGGAAATGGGGGGCGCCAAGCGAAGGTGACGCTCTTTCACAGCCGAGCCGACAATGGGTATGATGCCTGGGCGCCGGACAACAACGAGACTTTTCGAACCTACAGCGACAATCCCGGGCGGGATGAACAGGAGACCAGTGCCGTCTCCGTCCGATGGCAGGAGCCCATCGGCGCGGAGCTGGATCTGCTGAGTATCAGTTCCGCCTCCGTCACAGACGTGGACTACTCCTTCGACGGCGACTGGGGGAACAGCGACTTCTGGGCGGCGGCACCTTACCAATACGACTCGTTCGCCGTGGGTTATGCCTACCAATTCTTCGACCGCACCCTTCGTCAGCGCACGACGTGGACGCAGGAGATAAGACTACTCACCGACCATCTGCCCGGTCTCGGCGGGGACGGTGTCGTCGGGGTCTATGCGAAGCGTCTTACCGAGCAAGACGCTGCCACAGGTTATCTGTTCGGTGGTGACGCGGCGGTCCTCGACAGCCAGTTCGATGTGAACAATCTGGCGCTCTACTCTCAATGGCAGCGTCCGCTGGCCGCAGGTCGACGCCTCTTGATCAATCTTCGTGCCGATCGCCACGGTACCGACTATGACGGATCGACGGACGCCGCACTCGAGGCCGTTCGTTTTTCGACCGACGGCTGGCTGCTGGGTGGGCGAATGGCGATTCATCAACCGACGCGACTGGGTCAGCTGTTCGTGGCCGTCTCCCGCGGCTACCGTCCGGGGGGAATCAACCAGCATCCTCGCCTACAGGCGGCCAAGCGACCCTATGAGGCTGAAACCGTGTGGAATGTCGAAGCGGGCCTGCATGCAGCCGTCGAGGGTGGAAGGGCATCGATCACCCTCTTCCACGCCCGTCGTCGAGACCAGCAGGTGGAATTGTCCAGTCAATCCGACCCTGGCGACCCCAACAGTTTCGTGTTGTTGACGGCCAATGCGGGAGCTGGGTGGAACTCTGGTGCAGAGGTAGAGGCCAGCTATCGACTCCTGCAAAGCCTGAGACTGCGCACGACGGCAGGATTGCTCGCAACCCACACCGACCGATACAGCTTCGATACGGCCCAGGGACAGCGGCTCTGGTTGGGAGACCGTGAGTCAGCCCATGCGCCGACCTATTCGATTCGACTTGGCGCCGACTACGAACATCGAGCGGGATGGCTCGCGACGGTGACGCTCAGTGCCACCGACGGTTTCTTCTACTCCGATAGCCACAACAACCAAGCCGAGGCCCACCAACAGGTTCACGGTGGTGTCGGTTACAGAGCCGATCACTGGACGTTGCAGTTGTGGGGACGAAACTTGCTGGACGACCGATTCACGACACGCGGGTTCTCGTTCGCGCTCGAGCCACCCGACTACCAGGAGCGCCTCTACGTGACGCACGGTGATCCTCGGCAGATCGGCATCACTCTGCGTACGAGCCTGGGATCCCTCTAGTGACTGACCACGCCGTCGTTGTCGGCAACGGTCCTGCCCCGTCGCGATCGCTGTTGGTGGGGCTGTTGGAGCAAGGTGGCTTGCTGCTATGCGCCGATGGCGGTGCCAATACGATCGCCGGATACGGTTTGGTTCCCGATGCGGTCGTGGGTGACCTCGACTCGGTCGGCTCCTCGCTGCAACAGCGGTGGACGAAGACCGAATGGGTGAAGGTGGATGCCGACGACACGGGAACGGACCTGCAGAAGGTCCTGGATCACGCCCATCAGCGGCAGGTCCGTTCTGCCGTGCTCACAGGGGTCACCGGTGCGCGAACCGATCACACCCTATGGAATCTCAGCCTACTAGGCCGGTTTGCCGACAGGCTGGATTTGGCCATCGTCGACGACGATTGTCTGATTCGGCTCATCTCTGGGCTGGTTCGGTTTGAAGCGCCGTTGGGACTGAAACTGTCTTTGTGTCCGCTAGCTGGACCGGTCGACGGCATTACGACCCAAGGATTGCGCTGGTCTCTGAATGAGGATCGCCTCGTGCCTGGCGAACGGGACGGCATCAGTAACGAGACCGTCGATTCGACGGTGGAAATTCGAGTCGACGGCGCGGGACACCTGCTCTTGGTCGTTCAGTGGGCGGGGCAGATCGATCTGTCCCTCATTCCCAGGACTGCGCCAGACTAGAGACCCGATTCGGATGGCTCTGTCGACGTTGGACCGTCACTCCGCGGCAAGGCCCAGCCATAGGAGCAGATCGCTGAGTCTATCGATTTCGATCGTCGCCTTCGCCGATCCCGTCACGGGATCAGAGATCGCATTGAACCAGCAGCAGGGCATCCCAGCGGCGGCAGCGCCGACCACGTCGTTGCGATAGGAATCCCCCACATACAGACAGCGCGCCGGCTCAACCTGCAATTGCCGACATCCCTCCAGGAAGATCGAAGGATCAGGTTTTCGCGCGCCGAACTCCTCCGACAGGAGGATGCAGGCAAAGGCGTCGTGCAGGCCGAGCGTTTCCAGCTTTCGATATTGGACATCGGGATAGGCGTTGGACAGGACACCGATGCAAAAAGCCTCCCCACATCGCTCTACCACATGGTGGGCGCCCTCTATGGGTGCTTCCACCACAGCGTACAAATCGAGGTAGGCATCGGTAATGGCCCCCGTACTTTCAGCGTCGGCCGGGCGGCCCAACTCTTCTAGCAGGATTCTCGAGCGGGTGTCGCGGGCAGCGCGCAGATCTCCGGCGTGAAACACGTGATCTTCCGTTGCCTTGTCGGACGCGGTCCAGGCTCGTGAGAGTTCCTCAGAAGACACGTGGCCTAACAGTGTCGGCAAACGTTGCTGCATCTGCACCAACACGAGCCGTTGTGCACGTCGTCGATCGAAGAGGGTTTCATCGACGTCGAAGAGAATGCCGTCGATCTCGACGCCCGGGGTTTGAGCGCCGCTACTCACCGAAGGTGTCAGTGTAATCAGCGATGGATGGCCTCGATGACACGGTGCGCATGCTCACGATCGTAGACCGCATCGATCGAGACGGAGGACGCTTCGCCACCAACCATCTTGTAGGTGAGGAAGTAGTGGCGAAATCGTTCCACCAACAGAGGAGGAAGATCACTCATGTCGTGTACGTGTGACCAGAATCCATCGTTGGCAACGACCGCCAGAATCTTATCGTCCGCCTCCCCATGGTCGATCATCTGCTATCCACCCACAACGCGGCCCTCGTGATCGGACGCTCACTGACGACGAAGATATCGAGAGGGTCACCATCGACCCCCTCAGACGCCGGGCAAAGATCATTGACACGGTTGCCGCAGTAGGTGCGCGGGATCAAGCCGAAGAGTGTCGGCGGCTGCGATGAGGTCTGTTGCGGGCGATCGACTCGCAGGTACCCCGTACCCTTATCGACTTCGTATTTCACCAGGTCGAAGGGTGTGATCTCGATGTAGGAGTGGACGATCTCAGGCGGCTTCTCGCCGATCTCGAGACCGTGCCAGGGGTGCGGACGCCATCGGTAGAAGGGGTTAGGAAACGCCATCGGTCGTTTCTCCCTCCTCCACGTCTGCGTCCTCTGTCGGGTCGGCGGGCGCTTCCTGGTCGTCACCGTCACGTCGTCGTTCATACACGACGACGGTTCGGGCCAGAAAGATCAGGTGTGTCGCCGCGTAGGCGGCCGCATACAGGAGGGTTGCTGTGAGACGGTGCCCGCCTGCGGTATCGGCGGCCCGCATGAGGGACAATAGGATCAGGCACCACATGAGCAGCGGACGCGGATCATCCATCGGCCGTGAGCGCCAGATCCGCATGCCCAGTTGAGCCCGCGTCATCCAGGCCGTGTCAGAGATGGGTTTGCGGAACAGACGCGGCACCATCATCCAAGCCATCATGAGCATCATGGCGGCCATGGGTTGCCCAAACCACATGGGCACGAGCATCATGGGCAGAAGGACGAAGCGGAGCCAACCACACCAGGGATTGGCCGCACGAACCCAAGCATCAGGAGTCATCAGCATCATGGGGTGCAAGCTACGACCCCGACAACGCGATCGCCAGCGCCGGGTCAGGCGCTACAGGACGCGCCTCCCAATACGCAGAACTTCGCGCAGTGGGGATGATTGAGTTTCAACGGGGCTGACGCCTCGGCCAGAGATGTGCCCATCTCGAAGGCCTCATCGTAGGGCAGCAGCGTGCATGAGAGCACAACTGGAAGATCGGCTCCCTTGCGACGCACGACCATCCTCGACGAGGCGCACATCACATCGTCTGGGGACTGGTCGAGGATCCCCCAGCAGGCAGTGGTAATCTCCGGTATGTCCACCTGATCATCCAGCTCCGGAAACAACACGAGTTGCGCCGGATGATCGGCATCGATGGCGATATCTTCGCTGACGAAGAGTCGACCATACCCCTGGCGCAGATCGGCTTTGTCATCTCCCCAGCGGGTACGACCGGCTGCGGCAATGTGGAAGCCGTGGTGGGACAACCACTTCAGTCCCTCGAGCATCGGCCCCCATGACCGCGGGCCCCTCTCCTCTTCGTGCAGCTGCTGCGTGTAGTGATCGACAGATACACGCAAGGTCAACTTCGCCCCATAGAGCTTGTGTAGTCGGAGCAACTCGTCAGTGCACTTGCTCATCGGTTTCATGGCATTGGTCAACACCAGGACTTCGAATCCTCGACGCAGGCTATCCTCCATCATGGGAATGATGTCGGGATTCATGAACGGTTCACCACCGGTGAAGCCGATTTCCCGCGTCTCCAAATTCTCCGATTCGATTTCGTCGAGATAGTAGGCGACCTCGTCCGCCGTCAGATACACGAGGCGATCGTTGCGCGGACTCGACTCGATGTAGCAGGTGACGCACTCGAGGTTGCACAACGTACCTGTGTTGAACCACAACGTATCGAGCTTTGTCAGCCCCACATGAGCACGTTCATCCCCGTCGGCGGTGAGATCGGGGTCGCAGAACTTGCGTGGGTCCAGAACCGATGTCGTCTCGGTTTGCGTCATCGCTTCATATCTCGAAATCGTCGTCGAATTGTGTGCTCGACCATCTTAGCAGCAGTCATCCGGGCCACAGGCGGCATCGGTGGTGGCGTTGTAGCCCACACCCTTGGTCTCACGCGGATCTCTCACCGCCACATGCCCGTTGCCCGCGGAATGTTCCACCGGCACACTGCAGTCGAAGGGTATCGGTTCTGTGACCGCTTCAAGAGGTTCGACGGCCTCGAAATAGGCGGCGTAAGGCTCCTTGGTCAGGATGTCGAAGGTTTTGCGACACACGGCCACCCGCTCGCCCCGGTGGTAAACATGACCATCGTCATCCCTGGCTTCGCTGAACGGGCCGCGATAGATCACCGCTTCATTGTGATCCCAGCACGCGCCCTGCCTGCCCTTCCAGGCGGTGACGGTGACCGAACGGAATTCGATTCCCTCCACCGTGCGCCACGGTGTGGCGTCGCGCTTGACCATCTCCACGCCATAGAAACCCGCGTCGACGAAGGCCTGCAGGAAGGCGCTCTCTTCCATGGCCCCCGAGATGCAGCCACTCCACAATTCGGGATCAGCTTTCAGGTGTTCAGGCACCGGTTCGTCGGCGACGATATCACTGATTGCAGCACGGCCACCTCGTCGAAGGACCCGGAAGATCTCACCGAACAACTGTGTTTTTTCTGTATCGGAGACCAGATTCAGAACACAATTGCTCAAGACCAGATCGACGGCGTCGTCTTCCACGAGGGGGGTTTCCCGCCTCATGGCGGTGACCTGTGCCTCGTAACGCTCGAGGGAAGCCGAGTCGGTGACAGGATTGTTCAGCAGCCACTGTTCCAGGGCACCACGATTCAGCCCCAGATCCTGAATACGTCCCTTGCGGAATTCCACATTGTCGTGCCCGATCGAGGCGGCCAGATCACTCTGGTGGCGACGGGCCAGTGCCAGCATGTCGTCGTTCATGTCGACTCCGATGACGCGGCCTTGAGCTCCAACGATCTGTGAGGCGATGTAGCAGATCTTTCCACCGCCCGAGCCAAGGTCGAGAACGGTGTCGTCCTCCCGTGCGAAGGCAGATGGATCACCACAGCCGTAATCCTTCTCGAGAATCTCGTCGGGTAGAATCTTGAGATACTGCGGGTCATAGTCGACGGGACAGCACAATAGCGCCTCCGGCGCTTCGGCGGCGGCAGAGTATCGTTGCCGTACACTCTCGGTTACTGCAGAGACGTCATCGACAGGCAAAGTCGTCGTCATGGGTATTCCTGTAGTCAGTTCGTTAGAAAAATCGTTGTCAGATGATAAATGATCACAGCGCACGCCGCACCGATGGGCAGGGTAATCAGCCAAGCGCCGAGGATGGCAAAGATCATACGAGCGTGTCCACCCCCGCTGCTGGCGCCGATGCCAAACAGAGCGCCGCAGGACAAATGGGTCGTCGAAACGGGAACACCAAACTTCGAGGCCCCCAGCACGAGGAAACTGGTCACCAGATTTGCCGCCAGGCCCTGTCCCTCGTTCAATTCGGTAATGTCCTTCGACATGACCCGCGCCACGCGGCGGGCGGAGAGCAGACCGCCTATGCCCATGACTGTGGCGATGGCGAGAATAAGCCACTGCTGATGGGTGACGGCCAGACTGGTGCCGATCAGCAGGACGCCGGCGATCTTGGGTGTGTCGTTCATGCCTCGCGCGAAACTGACCAGCAGCCCGCTGAGACAGTGGAGTACACCGATCCCATCCACGGCAGAGATGCCGATCGTGGACAACGGCCCCGTCGCGCAGGACTACTCACTGCCCACACGCAGACCAGCCACGGGGGCCCGGAATCCGCGCTGACTCGTGTTCTGTTCGGTGATCGTCGCGACCCGAGTTGCTCCGGCGGACCCGCGTCCTGGCTGGAGGGCCAGTTCAGCAGCCACTTCAGGATTAGGCTCAATACAGAGACAGTCGTCAGCCTCCAACTGCCAATGTCGCCACAGAAAGCGACCGATGGTGTACAAGGCGGCGGCTAGACTCGTAGCCAGCAAGGGGCTGACTACCAGAGGAAGGGCGAAGGCTGTGCCCAGGCGTGCCGCGTCGATTGAACCGGCCGAGAGACCGCCACCCACGAGGGCACCGATCAAGGCATAGGTCGTCGAAATCGGCACGCCAAGCCGAGTGGCCAGCAGAACGGTCAGGGCGGCGCCGCCGGCGACGGCGACGGGGAAAGTACCCATCGAAAGGACGGCCGGATCGACCAGACCCTTCCCGGAGAAGGCGCGAACCAACTGATCAGCGACGAAGATGGCGGCTATTGACCCTAACCAGGTCGCCGCCGTGGCGCCGATCAGCGCCGTCCGGTAAGAGAGGACGCCACTCCCATAGAGGGTAGCCACTTCTTGAAGTTGTCGTTGGCCCCGTTGGCATAGGTGAGGAAAACCACACCGATGGCGACGGCTATGAAGAGCTCGGAGAGCGCGAAGTCTTCCTCACGGCGAGAGTCGGTTCCAGGCAGAAAGAAAGGACGGATGCTGCCACGGAGGGATGTCCGTGAAATACTCCCCTCAACTGCAGATGGCGTTGACCTCGACCTCGATCAGCATGGCTGGATCGATGAGGGCCGCCACTTCAACTATCGTCGTCGCCGGCGGATGGGCAGCGAACACCTCAGCATGGGCGCGTCCAAAAGCCGACCACTGTGAGATGTCGGTGACATACATCCGGGTTCGCATGACGTCCGCCGCACCAGCGCCGAGCTCCTGCAGGGCAGACAGGGCGATTTCCAGACACCGCCTGGCCTGTTCGTAGCCATCTCCCGGCGCGTGAACCCCGCCGCCCTCCGCGACGGGGGCCGTGCCCGACACGCTGATGTGGTTTCCTGCACGAACCGCCCGGCAGTAGCCGACCTTGGACTCCCACTCAGCGCCACTGTGGACACGCCGGACTCCGCTCAACCCTCGATCTCTTTGCGCAGGGCTTCGCCGTTGTCCTTCCACCAATCGTGCAGAATGTTCACATCCGTGCCGATGCAGAAGTGGGTCACGCCCATATCGAGATAGTACTTCGCCTGGTCAGGGTGTCCGATCTCTGCCCGGGGTTGCACACCGGCGGCTAGGGATGCCTCGATGACGCGCTTCTCCACCGCTTTGACCTCTGGCGTTCCCCATTCACCCGCCTTGCCGATACTCATCGAATAATCGGCCGGACCCCACTGAATCATGTCTACGCCGGGCACGGCAAGGATCTCGTCAAGCTGCTCCACGGCACCCTTCTTCTCGATCATCAGCACGACGACGATATCTCGAAGGGCCTGCACATAGGCGGGTGAGCCGCCGTATCCCATATAGGTGAAGCGTCGGGTGGCCACGCCGTAGGTGCCCTTGTCTTCCGGTGTTTCCGGTCGTGCAATGCCGACGCACTCCTTGGCGTCTTCCACGTGACGGCTGTCGGAGAACAGGACCGATTGAAAGCCAGACCCGATGGCGCGCGATGCGATCCAGGAGCGCGGCTCCTGTTCGACCTTGATCATCGTGCCCAGGTCATGGAGTTCAGCGGCGCGACAGAAATCATCGAAGGAATACAGGTCATAGGCGCCATATTCGGCGACGAACTCGACGTAGTCGTAGCAGCCCGTCAGGGCGAGGGCCTCCACGACATTGGGCCAGGTCGTATGAACGTGTGTGCCGAGTGTCGGTTTTCCGGCATCTAGCAGTTGGCGAAGCTTGTTGGGTCGGATGGGGTGTCTCCGTTCGTCACAATGGGTCGGGGTTGGAAAAACTGGTGATCAGGTGGCCAGCATCTTGAGACACACGGGCGAGGGCGTCTCAAGGACATCGCCCGTGGCCGTGAGTCCACCATCGTCGCCGATACGAAACACCGGCACCGTGTTGGAATTCTGGCCGCCTGCATAAAGCCAGGTGCCACTCGGATCGAGGGCGAAGTTCCGCGGTGTGGAGGGCACGGGCTGGTGTCCCTTTGCCGTCAGTTTCCCCGCTCCGTCGACGGCGTAGACCGCAATCGAATCATGTCCGCGATTCGATCCATACAATGTGTGGCCGTCGGGCGAGATGTGAAGGTCGGCCGTGTGGGTCGTCTCCAAATACCCCTCTGGGATCGTCGAGATCTCCTGGATCTCATTCAACGTCCCCGCCGACTCGTTCCAGTCGTAGACGGTGATCGTATTGCCCATTTCGTTGATGACATAGGCCGTTTCGCGAGAGGGATGCACGGCAAAATGTCGAGGACCGCCACCGGGGGTCACCGTTCCTGCGCCGTGGTCGACGAGTTTTCCGGCGTCGAGATCGAGTCGATAGATCAGAACCTTGTCGAGGCCGAGATCGGCGCAGAAGGCATAGCCGTTGGAGGGATCGATGTTGATCGAGTGAGCATGGGGCTCTTTCTGGCGCGCCTCATCGACGCTGGATCCCTCGTGTTGTTTGAAGTCGGCCATCTCGCCCAGGGAACCATCTTCGCTGATGGGATGCATGGCCACCGAACCGCCCCCATAGTTCGCACTCAGTACGAAACGGCCCGTGGCATCGACCGTATTGTGGCAGGGCGACCCCCCTGCGGGCTGCAGATTGATAAAGCTCAGATCACCTGAATCGTGATCGATGGAAAAGGCACTGACGGCGCCACCTCCATCGTGCGTGTTGGTCTCGGACACGGCGTAGAGATACTCGCCCGAGGGGTGCAGACTCAGATAGGAAGGAGAGTCTTCGCAGGCCGTCTTGCCGAGGATCGAGACGGCACCGGACGCGACGTCGATTTCGCCGTGGTAGATGGCGGCGTCCTCACCGCGTGTATAGTTGCCGATGTAGACGAGCAGACGCTCAGCCATGGTGTCGATACACTCCTGATCGATGGGGAGTCAGTGGGCGGGGCAAAGTACGAAGCCCCCCCAGTAGCTACAAGCACCTGGAACTCCGGACAGGGGCTCGATTTCAGCCGAATCGGTCGGGATCAAGAAGTCGCAGATCATGAGGCTCGGTGGTGGCACCGGTCACCAGCTGGGCCGCCTTCTGTCCCGTCACCGCACCCAGGGAGATGCCGATCATGGCATGGCCCGCAGCGAGCACGAGATTCTGCCAGCGCTGCGGCCGCCCCAGCAGAGGCAAGCCGTCTGGTGTACACGGCCGCAAGCCCCGCCACACTTCCTCGACGATGAAGTCCTGTGGTTTCCACGAGGGCAGGTAGCGGGGAACAGATGCGGTCAAGGCATCCACACGGCGCTGGTTGATGGAGAAATCCATGCCCGCCAGTTCGAGGGTGCCGGCGAAGCGCACCCGCCGGGTCCCGTCGGGACCCGGTAGAGGCGTGACCCCCACGCGTGCTTCAGTCAGCATGAAGGGCACCTGTGGTGTATCGGTCGGCGCCTCGATGGTCACCGAATACCCCTTGGCAGGCTGAATAGGCACGGCCAGACCCAAGGCGGCCGTCAGCGCCGGCGTCCATGAGCCGGTGGCGATGACGACTTCCCGCGGCTTGAACTGGCCGCGGGTGGTCCATACATCGCTGATTCGCTGACCGTCGAAGCGCCAATCCAACACCTCGGCGCCTTCGATGATCGTCGCTCCTTCATCGCGGGCGGTCTTGCCGATGGCGGCCACACATTGAGCCGGTTCCAGATGACCATCGTCGGGGTAGTAGACGCCACCCACGACCTGGCAGTCCAAGCCACCGAGATGTTCTCGACACGCCGCCGGATCAAGGCGTTCGGTGAGCAGGCCCGCTTCGCCCACCTCCTCGGCTTCCTGACAGGCATCGGCGAATCCCTGTTCGGTCTCGCACAGCAAGACGCGCCCACGCTTGGCGTAGCCGAAGTCGAGTCCTTCTTCGGTCAGATCCGCATACAGGCTACGACTGCTCAGATGAAGATCACGCAGGACGGGGATGACCTGATGGACACGTTGGGGCGTTGCGGCACGCCAGAAGCGCCACAGCCAGCTTGCCAGTTCACGATCGAGGCGGGGTTTGATGTAGAAGGGACTCGCCGGATTGAACATCCATCGAAGGCCCTGCCGAATGGCGGCAGGTTCGGCGAGGGGCACCGAATGGGACGGTACGAGCAGCCCCGCATTGCCGTGAGAGCTGCCCGAGGCCAGGCGGTCCTTCTCCACGAGGGTGACCTCCACCCCCATGCGTCGAAGGTACAGGGCTGTGCAGACACCCACGATCCCGCCTCCAACGACGAGTACGTCCGTGGACTGAGGTTGTCCGAGCAGATCGGTGCAACTCATTTTCGCCGCATCCCCCGCGTATAGAGCTTGCCGCCGATCACCTTGAAGGCCGGACCACCGCCCATCATCCGTTCACGGGCGAAGGTCTGACCGCATTTGGGGCAATCCAGAGCGCCTGCCGTGTGATCCTCGGCGATTCGCTTCGGTCTAATCTTCACCAACGACCCCTCACCGCCCTTGTGGTATTTGTACAGAAGCCGGTTGCATCGGGCGCAGAAGATGGAGATGGTGCGCACGTCGGCGGGCAGTCGTTCATTCATTTCCGCAATCAGGATCCCGGTGTCGCCAATCGTGCACCGGCGTAGGCAGAAGGCAGAAACAGCAGGATACCGATCACCGTGAACCACCATGGGTGAGGAACGGTGACGATATTCGAGACGCCACCCAGCATCATGACGCCACCTACCAGCAGACCATAGAACGGTCGTCCCACGATCCGCGCCGCCAGCCAGGCGCCAATGAAGGTGCCCATGGCCCAAGCGAGCAGGACCACGGCCAGGGCGCCCGTGGGCATCTGTTTCACAGCGACGGCAAACCCCTCCGGGTCGCCATAGGGGTCGAGACCCTCGGGTGGGGGGTACATGGCGTGGCTGATCGACTCGAGCAAACCGATGGTGAGGGCGGAGACGGCGATGCCGGCGATAACAGCCAGGAGGGCGCGAACCATGGGCGACTCACGGTGGATCAGTTGAGTGACGAGGGCGGCACACAGCGTACCGCCATGCGCGCAATCTACAACGGCCGGTGCGTCCGTCAACGACGAGGCTCAACGGTCCTCAGGCAGGTGGTCGTTGGGCCAGAATCTTTGAAGGCTTATCGTTTGACTCCATGACCCGAGATAAAGACCTCACGGCCCCGGCGACGTCGTCATGAAGCGCGTCGTTGTGACCGGCGCTCAAGGCGGCACCGGTGGCAGTCTCGTTCGCGTGCTGCGCGACCATGGCTGGGATGTGACGGGTGTCGATCTGGCCATGCCCGGACCGACGGACTCCGGCTACAAGCGCGCCGATGTACTCGATGGCGTCGCTCTCAACGACCTGTTTGCCGGCGCTTATGGCGTTGTGCACTTCGGTAGTGTTCCGACAGACAACTTCACGTCGTGGACGGAGTGCTTCCGCAACGTGATGCAGGGCGGTTTCAACGTCCTGCAGGCCTGCGCCAATGTCGGTGTGGGACGCATCGTATTTGCCTCCAGCATGGAGGTTTACGGCGATCTCAAGCGTCAGCCTCGCCTGCCGATCACCGAAGGCAGCCCCCGCGTGCCTGGGTCAATCTACGGTTCGGCCAAGCGGATGCTTGAAGATCTGGCCGCCGACTACACCCGTTGGCACGGCATGGCCATTGCCGGTCTCCGTCTCGGTCGCATCATCTACGAGAATTCGTGGTCGTGGCGACTGCGTCCGCATACCGAGTCGCGCGCTGCCTGCGTGGATTGCTTGTGGAACTATGTCGATGCCCGCGACGTGGCCCGCGCCTGCCATCTGTGGCTCGCGTCAGAGCTTGAGGGCAGCCGTGTCTACAATCTGGCCGCCGACGATGTGTGCGTGGACGCGCCAGTGGCGGAGTTGCTCGCAGAGTTCTACCCGGATATGCCCATGGAAGAGAAACTGGACGAGTTCGAGACGCCGTTTCAGTCCAAAGCGATTCAGCGCGACCTGGGCTGGCATGCGCAGATCGGTTGGCGCGACATCCGCGCCGAGGCCGAAGGCCGGTGAACATCACG
>PATE01000029.1 GCA_002712305.1 Gemmatimonadota bacterium
AGAGCGCTTCGCGATGCCTTTCCTGGGCAATGTCCCCCTTGAACCTGCCGTGCGGGCCGGGGCCGACACGGGCACGCCTTCGATCCTGACAAATCCGGATGCACCTGCGTCCAAGGCGCTGGCGGCTATCTCCGACCACCTGCAGCAGCTGCTGCAGAAGCCTGGCTGAGTCCATTGCCATCATCCTTATCTGAAGAGCACGACGAGGAGCGACGCGAGAGCGCTCGCCTTTCTGCAGGATCAGCTCGCCTCTCGCTTGCAGCGCGTAGGTTCGTAGGAACCCAGCCGCGACCATCAACCGCATGCTGCACGCGGCCTATCTTAGGCCGAACACGCTGCTCGCTTCGGCTTGGTTTCCGGCCTGATCGCTGGCTCGCACCGTCCACACATACTCACCATCGGCAAGTGGCTGATCAGGCCGTGCTTCGACGAGGTCGACTTCGGGATCGTAGATGTGAATGAGTGGGCGGCCATTCAGTTCGATGGCCAGATCCTCTTCTTTGCCAATTCCACTGCCCCGATCCACGACCCGAGCACGCAACAGCGGTCTTCGCTCGTCCAGCCATGTCTGAGAACGCGGAGCCAGCATAGAAATCGTCGGCGGCGCTCGATCCTCCAGGAGCGCGAAATGACCAAATGCTCGAATTCGTGCACTGACGCGATTTGAGGTCGGCCCCTTCGCGTCGGGTGCCTCGGCGGGCCCCGATGTGCCATCCAGGTCGTTGCCGATGAAGACCCAGCCACCATCTCTATCGCTGACGTAAACGCCGAGATGCTCTGCATCCATTCCATCCGGGACAGGAAACGAGATGCGTGCCCACTTATCGAAACTCACTGTCGCCGGCTCGATGATGAAGCCCAGTTCCGTCGCCCGCAGACCTGGCGACGCCACGGGCTCTACGGACGTAACCTGTGGCACCGTTTCTTCATACGCGGAACCCGCATCAACGTGGAGGGCCATTCGACCGGCATCGTAGAGGAGCGTGCGAGCCTCACCAGGTCGAATCGTTTGCAGCGTGAGCCGAACGGTCGTATCTGGCCGCTCCGGACCGAAATGGACGACCACGTCTGCCGTCTGCACACCCGGCTGGTCACCGAAATGGGCGTAGGACACCAGCCCTGCGTGCCTGTCCGTCTGCGGATGCAGGTGGATCTCCTGATCGGAGACTCGCACTGTAGGCGCCGTGCCTCGAACGGTGATGACGGCAAATCGTTCGTGGGCCGCCACCTCGAGTTCCGGCGCTGGCTCATTCGACGGGGATGCCGCCGCCATGGCTTCGGCGAAAGACGCATCCACCAGCAGCGTCATCTGCGCACGACTCTCATTGCCAGCCACATCCTTCGCCACCACCTCGATGGGATGCTCCCCTGGAGGCATGGGCTCGCCTCCGGCCAAAAGCCACCCCGCATTGCCATCAGATGAATAGAACGGCAACCGATTGCCGGGTCGCTGAAATAGGGTGAAGAAGACGAGATTGCCGATCCGCCAGCGATCGAGGGCGACCTGGTGACCACTGGAGAAGGACACGCGCTGGAGGCGACTGCTGAAGACTTCCTGTCCGCCGATGATCAGTGAGTGACTCAGGGGCGCCAGCGGGTTGTCTGCGGCATCGGCCGTATCAAAGGACTCGACACCGATGCCCACTCGACCGAACACGCGAACGTCGCGCACAGCACGGAAGCGCTGCGATTGTGCGTGCCAGCGAAGGGGCACGACAACCGGGTCGTGGCCACCGTCGGCCAGAGAACCAGCCCCCCGGGGGACGACCAGGAGTCGCCGCAAGGTCGGCGATTCCGTGTCGGCCACCTCGAATGCGTGCAGCAGGGGGTTCATGGGTGCGTTGCCCCCATCTCGCAGTTCGAAATGCAGATGGGGAGGCCCCGCACCCGTCTGGCCGGTGGCCCCGATCACTTCGCCTCGGCGGACGGGGTACTCTTCCTTCTCGAACCACAGTTGAACGCTGTATTGCCCGAGGCGGCGCTGCTCGCGGAAGATTCGTTTCTGCACCGGATCATAGAAGGAGTCGAGATGAGCGTAGACGACGATGCGACCATCGTTGAGGCGCACGTAGATCACTCGGCCGAATCCCCAAGGCGATGTGCGTGCTCGCTCGACCCAGCCATCCGCTGCGGCATGTACAGGGTACCCCGTCTTGCCCCAGGTCTTCAGATCGATGCCGTTGTGGAAGGCCGTGGATCGAGTCTCACCGAAGGTCGATGACAACGTGGGAGTCAGCGCCAGGGGCCACCGCAGCTCCTGCGCTTGCGCTATGGCCGATCCCACAACCGCCACCAGCAGCACGTGCCAGACGAGTGGGCCGGCACGGTGGCCGACCAGCTCACAACAGGCTGCGGCGAAGGTGTATCGGAGTCGTCTCAACAGGGCGCTTCGCGGCCGCCGGTCACCTCGCCATTGGTACTGGGAAAGGGCCCATAGTCGACGCCTTCCTCATGGACGATGACGACGAACGCCGGTGTCTCCGTCCAGCACCCGGTGTTCAGATATCGGTGACCCTCGACGGTCATGTCAATCGGGGCATGCGTGTGACCGCAGGTGATAACATCATACCCTTCTGTCGTCGCCGTGCGCAGAGCCTTCGTGGCCACGTGTTTGGTCAGAACACGATAGAGAAACCCCCACTTCTTGGCGTAATCGGCCACGTGCACGTCGGCAAAACCCAGACGGATGCAAAAGCGGTGGAGCTTCTTAAAAAGCCTCTTGAACAAATCGTGCCGAGGCATGAGGTCATCGTGCTCATCACCGTGCATCACAAGAACTCGTTCACCGACGATCCAGCGTTCGACGAACTGAATCTCTCCCGCATCATCGATGGCCACCTCTTCGTCGTGGTTCCCATAGACCCACACGACCTGGCGTTTTTTTGATTCAGCGACAAGGCGACGCAGGATCTGGGCATCAGCTTCCGGCAATGGGTCGTCGGGCTCATCGATGATGTCACCATTGAGCACGAGACAGGCCTCGGCAGGCAGATCATCGAGGAACTGTCCGAATTGTTCCAGATGACAGTGACGATTGCCGAGGTGGACGTCGCTGACGATATAGGTGTCGGCGGCGGACACGGGTCCTTTTGACAGGCGTGGTGGACGAGGGTTAAGGTCGTTTGCGAGGCATGTCGAATAACGCCACAACCCACTCAAACCGCAAAGCGACCCTGAGTCCGGCAGAAGAAGCCGAACGACTCGAGGCACTGCTGCGCCATCTCGAGCAGCTGCTTCCCGAGAATCGCGAGGAACGGGCCCAGTTCCGTAAGGCCATCGCTGAAGCAGGGCCTCTCTGCGTACGGCTCAATCGGCTCGTGCCCGCCCACGCCGATGCGATCCGCCCTTCGCTGCAGGCGGCCGGCGAATCGGTTGAATGGTGTGCGGACGCCTTCGTGCTGGCGGACCGCGAGCCCCACGCCCCCCTGGGCAATACCCTCGAATGTGCACTGGGTGCCGTCTACGTGCAGGCCAAGGCCACGACCCTGGCCGCTCAGGTCCTGGATCCCCAGCCCGGCGAGAAGGTCCTTGACCTTGCAGCAGCCCCCGGCGGCAAAGCAACCCATATTGCCAGCTTGATGGACAATGAGGGTCTCCTCATCGCCAACGAACCCCGGCAGAAGCGGATGTCGGCCCTGGTTGGCAACCTGGAACGCTGTGGCGCCCACCATACCGTGCTGACGAGCCTCGACGGTGCGCAGTTGGCCCGTTGGTTCCACAACGCCTTCGACCGGGTCCTGCTCGATGCTCCCTGCTCGGGCGACGGGATCATCGGCAAGAGCCGCGGTCAACTCGCCTATTGGTCTCCGGAGGACGCCGTTCGCAAGAGTTATCAGCAGATCGGCCTGCTGCGTGCCGCCTTCCACATGCTGCGTCCTGGTGGAACCCTCGTCTATTCCACCTGCTCTCTCTCTACAGAGGAGAACGAGGAGGTACTACTGGGGCTCTTCCGTCGATTCGGCGAGAACGCACACATCCTGCCAGCGGATCACGTGGGCTACGATGTGGGAACGGAACCGCTGCGATCGGAGGTCGCCGCCCAGTACCCCGACTCGTTCCGCCAGTGCATCCGGATATGGCCCCACCGGCATCAAACCGAAGGTGGGTTTCTTGCCCGGCTGGGAAAACGAGCCACAACCGAATGGGAAGTGGTCGAAGGCGACCTTCCATTGACGACGCAGGATTTCGAGGCAGATGCAGACCATATGAGCGAGTATGTGCAGGATCGGTGGGGATTCACGCCGCAGATTCCGGCAGATCAGCAGCTTGCACGGGGTCGCCGAGAGCTGGCTCTGCGGCCTGCCATCAGCGATGCGCTCGCCCAGGCGCTCCCCGCGTTTGTGCGAGCAGGCATGCGTGTCGGCAGCCTTCACAAGGAGCATCTGTATCTGAGCCAGCAAGCGGTGGCGCGTTGGGGGGACCAGATCCAGGATCGCAGGGTCGACCTGTCGTGGCCTCAGGTACAGCAGCTGTTTGCTCACAATTCTCTCGACCTCCCCAGCCCTTTCACACCCTACGGNGAGGTCATCTGCTGCCATGGCCCNTGGCAGATCTGTCGTGGGCTGATCTCACGGGACGGCTCGCATCTGACCGGCTTCGTACCTCGGGGTCTGCGCCACGCCAATCTCCAGCGACTGCTTCCGTGAGGTTCGCCGCGCGACATCTGTCGGGGCTGGCCGTTTCCATTCTGGTCGTGGTTCACGCTGTCGCAGAGATTGAGCCCGAGTTCCAGAAGGGCATCACGTTCACCCATGGATNCAGAGGCGGAAACAACATGCGCTCGGGGGCCAGCGGCGGGGTCACTACGCCATCTACGCCAGAGGTTGTCTGTCGAGTGGATCGCCGTGAATCCCTTCGGATATCAGACGAGCGTGCACANGATCGGCATCCGATTCGGTGGGGATCCACGGGATGAACACCTNATCGACGGGATCCGCCAGGCTCAGCAACTCGGCCTCAAGGTGATGCTGAAGCCTCACATCTGGCTGAGTGAACAGGATGGTGGCGATTGGCGCGGCACGATCGGCTTCGACACCGAACGGGAATGGAAGGAGTGGTTCTCTAACTATGAACGCTTCCTCCTTCACTATGCGCAGATCGCCGCCCAGACCGAAGCGGAGATTCTGTGCGTCGGTGTAGAACTGTCGCGCACGGTGACCGATCGTCCCGATGACTGGCGGCGACTGATCTCCAAGGTCCGAGAGATCTATCCTGGCCCCCTCACGTATGCCGCCAATTGGTGGGGGGACTACGATGTTGTGGAATTCTGGGATGAGCTCGACTACATCGGCATCAACGCCTTCTTCCCCCTTACTTTGGAGGAGGAAGCGCACCGATCTCGCCACGCTGTCGGCGGGGGCTCGGGCCGTTGCGGACCAGATCGAGACCGTCCACAAGCGAACGGGCAAACCCGTGTTGCTGACCGAAGTGGGTTTTCGTTCGGTCCGCGGGGCCACCGTCAAGCCCTGGGAGTGGCCCCGACGCGATGATCGCCCCATCGATCTCCATCTGCAGAAGCGGGCCAACGAAGCGATTCTGCAAAGCTTCTGGGATCGGAACTGGTTCTACGGCCTCTACTGGTGGAAGTGGCACGCAGATCTGACGCGCCTTTGATCGCGATCCTCCTCCTCTGAGGCCCGACCAGACCCGTTGCCGTCAGCTACGCTGGGACCCCGCGGAGCCTCATAGGAATTTCCTTCCACTCCCCTCGGCAGGAAGTTCCTTCCGCCTTTCAGGGGCGGACATTCCAACCCTCCAGATATCGCCCCGCACCGTCACCCTACCGCAACATATCGTGTTGGGTTTTANACGAAAACACGTGGTATTATGTGTGATTTCACAGTAACTNNACCTCCGTAAATCACNCATAAACAANATCTTACAAACTCGCTCCTCAATTGTGGCACAGCGGTTGCAAAAGAGGGCTCGTCTGAAACTCCTTCGTGACTCCCGCTTGTCCCGGGAGTTGAAGCTCGCAAGAGCGGGTCGGTGATCGAAAACCGGCTCACTGGAATGGGTGACGGGCCCGGGAGCGTTTCACCTTCCTTCTTTAANCGGCGTCTGCTGCTCCTCGCGCAGATGTCGGGCCCCGGGCTCGCCCCTCCGCCAGTCACGAAGGCGGAGAGAAAGATCATGATGGCGAGTGGATTTCACTTGCGAACCCGACCTCGCATGTATGCGATGGTCACCCTGATGTGCGGGATGTCCGCCTTGTTACTGCAGTTCATGTTGTCTGGCGCGTCACAGTTCAAGAACTACGCAGAACTGCGACTGGAATCCGCCGTTCACCAATCGGTGCGAGCGGAAGTCTCAGAGGTCGCGCGAGAACGCAAATAAGCTGATCGGAGAGAGCGATGAGTACACGATGGCACGTGCAGTTGCTGGAGGGGCTCCCCCCTGACAGCCGCCGCCGTCTGTCGAAGCAGCTACGGCGATCGGTGCGCGCCGGGTCTCCCCCCGACTCGACGCGCCTGGGCGCAGACTGTGCAGCAGGAAGTCAACGGCCGCTATCGGCGCTGCGCTTAGTAGACAGACCGTAGATAGACCACATGCGCTGTCCGCGCAGTGTGAGCAGACTTGGGTCGGGCAGCCACTCCCCGGCATGCTCGACCCAGCCAAGGGGGCCCTGGATGGATCCGGGGTCCCCTTGTGTGTTCTGCTGTGAACGGCCTTCTAGTCCCGAGGGCCCGTCCAGCGCGTGAACAGCTCGTGATCCAGTCCCAGCAGGCCTAGGGCCCGCCCAGCAATGAAGTCGCCGAGATCTTCGAAACTCGTGGGCTTCTGGTAGAAGGCCGGCATGGCTGGCAACACACTGGCACCCGCCTCTGCAACGGTGACCATGTTGCGCAGATGGATCAGATTCATCGGTGTCTCGCGCACGACCAGCACGAGTGGACGTCGCTCCTTGAGCGTGACATCGGCGGTTCGCTCGATCAGATTTGAAGACGTGCCGTGCGCGATGGCCGAGAGGGTTTTCGCCGAACAAGGCACCACCACCATGCCGTCACAGGGTGCCGACCCGGACGAGATCGAACGGGTCAGGTCGTTGACGCTGTGCTCCTCCAGGGTTCCGTGGTCAACCTCGTCACCCCCGACACGACGCAGAAAGTCCAACAGCGACTCGTCGGATGACCAGTCTTGTTCTTCGTGGAGCACATACCGGCCATACTTCGACATGGCCAGGTGGACGTGGTGTCCATCCGCCAGCAGAGCACGCAAGGTGCGCACGGCATAAATCGCCCCCGAGGCGCCCGTGATCGCCACGGCGAAGGTCTTGTTAGTCCCACCACTCATGGGGCCACAGCCTGCGAGTCGCCGCTGGTGCTGGCTTGGCCCGCTTCGAGCAATTTGAGAATGGCCTCCACGTCGTAGACACACCCACCCCAGGTTCCCCCGCCTGCATTCTGCAGAGCAGCCCAGAGCCTCGTGTCGTCGGGCAATTCCGCTTCGGGTGCCAGATCCTCTCGCGAAGGTCGGCCCGAAAGCACCCGTGCTCCCTCGTCGGCTCCGAAGATCTCATCAGCATGCCCCACCAGGTCGATGCGGCCCTGAAGATTCCTCGTATCGACAACGACCTCGAGCACATCGCCCTCGACGAGGCGTCCCACGGGGCCGCCGGCAAGGGCTTCGGGCCCGACGTGACCAATACACGGCCCCGAACTGAAACCGGAGAAACGGGCGTCGGTGAGCAACGCGACATCTTTTCCGTAGTCCAGATACTTGAGGGCGATCGTCACCTGGGCAATCTCCTCCATCCCACTGCCCATGGGCCCCGAAGACAGGAGCACGATGACATCACCCGCCCGAATCTCGTCTGCCTTGATCGCTGCCATCAGAGCTCGTTCGGTGGTGTAGATGCGAGCCGGCCCCCGTAACGAGTAGACGCCCTGCTCGTCGAGCATGCTCGGAGCGATGGCTGTGCTTTTCACGACAGATCCCTCGGGCGCCAGATTCCCCGAAGGGAAACAGACCGTACTGGTCAGCCCGCGCGCCTGAGCACGTTCTGGATCCATGATCACATCGACGGCGTCCACCCCGTCGCTCTGCTTGAGCCCCTCGCGGAAACGGACGCGCCGTTCACTGTCCTCCCACCAGGCCAGATTGTCCCCCACCGACTGCCCGCTCACCGTGGGCGCATCAAGCTTCAGAAGGCCCAACTCCCGCAGATGGAGCATCACCTCGGGCACACCGCCTGCGAGGAACGCACGCACGGTAGGATGAAACTCGGGTCCATTGGGCAGCACATCGACGAGCCTTGGTGTCTGGCGATTGATGCGATCCCAATCATCGACCCCCGGTCGTCGTCGACCCGCTGCATAGGCGATGGCCGGCACGTGCAGAAGTAGATTCGTGGAACCACCGAACGCAGCATGTACGACCATCGCGTTGTGGATGGCATCATCGGTGACGATGTCATTGCTGGTGATGCCCGCCTGCTCGAGCCCCATCAATGCGCGCGCCGACCGCACAGCCAGATCCGTCCACACCGGTTCGCCTGAAGGCGCCAGTGCCGCATGGGGCAAACTCAATCCGAGTGCTTCTCCCACGACCTGGGATGTGGCTGCTGTGCCAAGAAACTGGCAGCCGCCACCGGGTGAGGCGCAGGCGCGGCAACCAAGATCGTTAATCTCGTGGATGGTGATCTCACCATGGGCGAGGCGTGAGCCGACGGACTGAATCTTCCCGGCGTCCTCGCCCACCTCCGGCGGCAGCGTCACCCCTCCAGGAACCACGACCACGGGCAGATCTCGTGCGGCCGAGAGGGCCATGAGGATCGCGGGCAGCCCCTTGTCGCAGGTGCCGACGCCAAGCACACCCCGCCGGGTCGGCAGCGAACGAATCAGGCGCCCCATCACGGTGGCTGCATCGTTGCGATACGGCAGGCTGTCGAACATGCCCGTCGTGCCTTGAGATCGTCCGTCGCACGGGTCGGAGCAGTAGGCGGCGAAGGGAATTCCCCCAAGACGTTGGATCTCGTGTGCCGCAGCTTCCATCAGCAGCCCCACTTCCCAATGTCCTGTGTGGTAGCCGAGGGCGACGGGCGAGCCGTCAGGGGCGCGGATTCCCCCCATCGTGCTCAGGATCAGAAACTCCCGGCGCCCCAACTCTGCCGGATTCCATCCCATGCCCGCATTCTGACTATATCCGAAGATGTCACCGCTCGGCGACGACAGCACCGTCTGCTCGTCGAGAGCCAATGCGCCAGGGGGCCCCGCAACACGCGTGCGCACCTGATAGATGGAGTCGTCGGAGGAAAGCACGTCGGACGTTGTCATGGAATGACCTTTAGGTGACCGAGGCAGCCCAGAGGGTTTGATCTCCCAGTAGGAGCAAATCGGCGAGGGTGAACAGGAAATAGGCCACACTGATGATGCTGTTCGCCGTCATGAAGGCGGTGTTGACCTTGGTCAGGTCGTCCGCCTTCATGAGCCGATGTTCCCACAGCAGGAGCAAGCAGATGGCGGCGACACCGATGAAATAGATCCATCGCAGACCTGCAGTCAGACCCACGGCGACCATGAACCCGATGGTGAACACGTGCAGTAGCTGCGCCAGGCGTAGCGCGGTCTGAAGTCCGAATCGAACGGGAATCGAGTGGAGACCCGTATGCTGATCGTACTCGTGATCCTGACAACTGTAGAGAATATCGAAACCGGCGACCCAACTCAGCACGGCCAGACCCAATAGCGCTGGCGACAGGTCGAAACGGCCCGTTACGGCAATCCAGGCGCCGAGGGGTGCCAGCCCCAACCCGAGTCCCAGAACCAGATGAGATCCCCAGGTGAACCGTTTGGTGAAGGAGTATCCCCCGATCACGAACAGCGCCACGGGGGAAAGGACCAGACAGAGAGGATTCAGCTTCCACGCCGCCCCGATCAGACCCAGTGCGGACAGGATCACAAAGAGCCACACCGCGGGCGGCGAGAGGACTCCCCTGGGGAGCTCCCGTTGCGCCGTACGTGGGTTGCGGGCGTCGATGTGACGATCCACGAGTCGGTTGAAGCCCATTGCCGCCGAGCGTGCTGCGACCATGGCCACCACAATCCAACCGATCTGCGCTCCTTGAATCCCGCTGACGGCCGCAGCCAACGCAGCGCCACTGAGAGCAAAGGGGAGGGCAAAAATCGAGTGCGAGAATCGAATCATCCGCCCGTAGCTCAACACGGGCTCAGCGAAACTCATCTCTACAGACCTTCCGACGGATAAAAGCGGAGCACGGGCTCGTGATCGATAACGCCATGGAGTGCGGCGAGACGGTAAAACTCGGCAAGTCCATCCAACTCATCGGGGCCCAGATCGTGGTGGATGTGATGCGTCAGGTACTTCTCGTAGAGGACCGCGTCGCCGGCACGCTCGCGCTGAAAGACGGCGGCAATCTGAGGAAGGCATGCTGATCCAGCGAGACTTGCCTGCTTCAGCCGGGCCACATGTCCGGCGCTTAGACGATCCTGCCTTCCTGCCCAGAAGGCGAATACGAAGGGTTTCCCCGTCATCTGCGTCCACTCGTCGGCCAGATCAAGGCTCTGACGCGCCCCCTGTTCAGCCGTGACGAGGGGCAACACCGGATCGCCGATCAGCAGGGCTGCATCTGCCGTGTGCAGCATCGCGTCTAGATCGGGGGCCGCGGGAACTTGCTCAGGATCCAGATTGAATCTCTCACGAAGCAGGATCGTCATCAGGGCGACGGAGGTTCGCGAACTGGTATCGACAGCAATCCGGCGGATCTTTGATAGGTCTCCTCGGTAGAACAGACGAACCGTGAGAACCTCTCCCCGCGAGGCGATGGAGATGCCGGGAACGATCCAGTAGTCCGGATCGCTGCGTGCATACTCGATGACGGGAATCAAGCCAACATCGATGCTGCCCGCCGCCAGATCAGCTGCGCATCGCGATGGAAGATCGTAGCGGAGTTCGAAGGGACTGTCGGGACCGTCGAGACCGACGGTGAGTGGACGTGTGTTGAGGAAACTCACCGCACCGAGGCGGATCTTGGGGATGCCAGGCTCATCGTCACGCTCATCTTCACCCTCTTCGTCAGACGAGGTTGATGCACCGGCCTCCGTCGAGGTCATGAGGCCGCCGCCAGCGCCTCCAGGCGGGGCCGCGTAGCGACCGTCTCGTAGGCTGTGTTGCGGCGACGCGGCTCGTACCCTGCGTCGGCGATGAGGCGCTCCATGTTCTGGAGCCCCATCTCCTGCGTGTGACTCGTCCCGGCAGCGGAGACCACGTTTTCCTCAAGCATCGTGCTGCCAAAGTCATTGACTCCGTATCGGAGACTGACCTGGGCGATACGCGGCCCCTGGGTCACCCAAGACGCCTGAAAGGACGGGATGTTGTCGAGATACAGGCGAGCCACGGCGACGGTTCTCAGGTGGTCGAAGCCCGTCGCCTTCATGCCATTCCAACGCTCGTTGTCGGCGCCAAGGTCGGTGTCGTCGGGCTGGAAGTTCCACGTGATGAACGCCGTGAAACCACCGGCTTCGTCCTGCAGGTCGCGAATGAGCCGCAGATGTTCGATGCGGTGGTCGGTCGTCTCCACGTGACCATACATCATGGTTGCCGTCGTCCGCATCCCCAGACCATGGGCGATGCGATGCACCTCCAGCCAGTCGAGGGTGCGGTCCTTGCGGAAGCCGATGATGTCGCGCACGTCGTCGTTGAGGATCTCGGCGCCGGCACCGGGAATGGAATCGAGCCCGGCGTCTCGCAGCCGTTGGATCGTGTCGGCAAGAGACAGCTTGGACAGGTGGGCGATGTAGATGATCTCCGTCGCCGACAGGCAGTGCAATTGCACCGACGGATAACGATCGCGGATGTCCGAGAGCAGATCCTCATAGTAGTCGAGTCGCAGCTTTGGGTTGAGACCGCCCTGCATGAGGATCTCATTCGACTTCGGTTCGTCACCACCAAAAGCCGTCAGTTCATCGATCTTGGCAAAGATCTCTTCTTTGGGCAGCGTGTAGCCTTCATCGGAACCGGGCGCCCTGTAGAAGGCGCAGAAATCGCACTTCACCCAACACACATTCGTGTAGTTGATGTTGCGCCCCACATTGTAGGTGACGACTTGCTCGGGGTGTCTACGCATGCGCACGGCGTTGGCCAGCATCCCCAGTTCGGCCACATTCGGATGCGCGAACAGAACCTGCGCGTCTTCGACGGTGATGCGCTCGCCATCGTGGATCTCGAAGGAACACTGGATGCGCGAGATGCCCGACCCCTCGACTTTGATGTCGCCCACGCGTCCAATAGTTGCCAGCGTGTAGCGGGACTTGGAACCAATATGGAAGCCTATATCGAGGCCGTATAAAGGGATGTTCTCGTTGTTGGCGAATTTAGAGACAAGGTGAACATTTTCGGGGTGTCTGAGAACGGATTCGGCCCGCTCGTTCCCAGGCACCAGTGAAAAGAGAGCAAGAGGATGCGGGCCGTCGCGCGGCATACTGATTTGGGGCGCGAGAGGGGAGTATTGAGCAGAACCAAGACGGGAAAACAATGGGGACGGAGTGTTATCGATGCTGGGATCATGTGA
>PATE01000030.1 GCA_002712305.1 Gemmatimonadota bacterium
GGGAGATGGCCGAGCAGATCGGCGTAGAAAACATGTTCATCTTTGGTCTCGACGCCCATCAGGTCCAGGAGAAGCGGAACAGCTACGATCCAGGCGGACTGTATGATGGCCATCGGCCATTGCGAACCGTCGTCGACATGATCGCCAGTGGCCAGTTGTGCCCGGCCCGTCCTGATGTCTTCGAACCCCTCGTAGACTCCCTCCTCCACCGAGGCGATCCCTTTATGGTTCTGGCAGACTACGATGCTTACATGGAGGCTCAGCAGCGTGTGGATACGGCCTTTCGTGACCAGGACACCTGGACCCGTACTTCCATTCTCAACTGCGCTCGAATTGGGAAGTTCTCTGCAGATCGTTCCGTCGACGAGTATGCGAAGAAGATCTGGCACGTCGAGTCCATTCCCAACCACCATAGTTCCTGACAGATCGCACGGTGACGGGGCGTCATCGTCCGATCGCTTGTTGCAGTTTTCCGGTGCTCGACAATCCATGAAAAGCCTGTCCATGCGCTTCGCCGTCGCCGTCGCCGTAGGGTTTGCGGCTCTCGTTCTCACGGGCTGTTCGGGATCGATCACATCGAGTACGGAGATGGTTTTCGATCCTCCCGACGACGTTGGGATGGGGGAGCCGGCAGACTCTATCGATGCCTCCTTCACTCAAGTCCGTGGTCGGATCTTGGTCCCCAGTTGCGCCCTGAGTGGTTGCCATGGTGACTTCGAGTTTCCCAACCTGTCGGCCTCAAACGCTTACGGGAACACGGTCGGCGTGGCCTCGAGTTCGGGCCAGCCGTTGATCGATCCCGGGTCACCCTCGTCGAGCTACCTGTATCTGAAAGTGACGAACCATGCGTCGATTCAGGGAGGCCAGATGCCGCGAGGAGGTCCTCAGCTGTCGGAGGAATTGACTGAGCTTCTGCGACTGTGGATTGAGAGGGGAGCTCTCAATGACTGACGACACAACCAGGTTGTTCCAATCCAGCAGTCGATCTGGCACGTTCGTTAGGATGATCCTGCTGTGCTTCGTCGTCCTCGCGACGCGGGTGGACGGTGCCGAGTGGCATTTGGATCGCAAGGCAGACAGTGACGTCACCTTCACTTCTGAAGTCGTCAGTTTCAGTTTCGCAGGATCCAACGACAAGGTCGATGGTTATCTCTATTGGGAAGGCCCTGCCCTGTTCGAAGGAAAACCTCAGTTGCTGTTTCAGGTTGAGGTGATTGCTTTCGACACAGGCATTGGGAAACGCGACAGTGATCTGCGCGACGTCCTGGCCACCGACAAGCATCCCCTGGCGACGTACAAAGCGTCGATCATCGGACATGAGGCGATCCGCGATAGTTCAGGTGTCGAGACGGGTAGTCACCATGTCCGCACGCGCGGCACAATGAACCTTCGGGGTGTGGAACGCACGATCGATGTGGACGGTGTCCTCGCCTTCGGTGACAGCACAGCGACCATCACATCTGAATTCGATATCCGTCTCGAACAGTATGGCATCGAAGCGCCGAGTCTTGCCGCCTTCGTCAAGGTGAGCGAACGGATCGACCTCGCTGTCCATCTCTCGCTGAAACGCGTCAAGTAGGAGCGCCCAGAATGAGATCTTTCAATCGACTGCAGATTCTGCTAGTAATGCTGGCGCTGGCGGCTAGTGAAACACACGCACAACCGTCCTGGGAAGCGTCGGAACCGACGATCCAATTGCCCGTCGAACTGTTCAGCGCCGTACAGATGGCCAACCTGCCCACGACGCAGACCCTGGGACAGGGTGACTTCTTCTACGAAATCTCTCATCGGTTTCACCCGACCATCGACGATGGATACGACGCGAATTTCGGACTCGATGGTCCCGTCAGTATGCGCACAGCCCTCAGCTACGGGCTTTCGGATCAGCTGATGGTGTCCATCGGGCGCAGCAATGTGCTGGACAATCTCGATGTGGTCGCGAAGTGGAGATTCTTCGAGCGGGATGGACAATGGCCGATAGCCTTGGCCCTGACGGCCGGTGTCGCACTCAATTCCGACATGCCAGCGATCGTCGATCGCGGGGCAACAGACGCCGACAATCTGCAATGGATCGTGCAGCTTGTGGCCAACACGATGGTGCTCGATGGTCGACTGGGTGTGGGTCTTGTCCCCTCCTACGTCCACAACAGCGCCATCTTTGCCGTCGAGCGCCAGCACACAGTCACTCTGGGAACCTACGCCCGCTATGAACTAAATCCCATGTGGGGGGTCTTTGTAGAGTATTCACCCGCCCTTGAAGGGTATCAGGGGATTCTGCTGCCCGGTGAGACCGGTCGTTCACACGATTCGCTCTCTTTCGGTTCCTCGCTGTCGACGGGGGGGCACGATTTCTTCCTGTTTGTGACCAACAACACCCGTCTCAATGCCACCCAATACCTGGTGGGAGCGCCGACCGATGCGGCGCCTGACAATTGGCACCTTGGATTTGGGATCACCCGCCACCTGTAGGCGGCACAGTCCGACACGGTCGTAGAAGGGGAGGTGCCCGCTGGGTGCCTCCCTTTTCATTTGCCACGACTCGGTTGCGTGGCCGCCGCTGCCGACCCTTCTTCACACGGCCTTGACCGCCTCCGGGTCGCCTGGTAAGAGCGGCCTGAACAATCGGAGATCTATCACTATGCCTCGTCGTCCACCCCTGCTTTACATCGACACCGCCGTGCCACCCCCTCGCTGGGCACTACTGCAGCGCCATTTGTTGGACATGCAAACCCAGGCGTGCCGAGCCTTTTTCGACAAGTATTTCGATCCATACTCCGGTCACTTGCTGTGTGTACCTCGATGGGGTGGAGACGATGGACCCGATGACGCGGCCGAGAATCAGCTCAATTGGACGCTCCTGCACGCACTGGGTGCCTCCGATGACATCCTCGATCTGTTTCGGGTGGGATTCGAGGGTCATATCGACCAGTACACCAAGGCGCGCACCGTGGAAGTGCCCCTGGCGCGCGGCGGCATGTATTACAAAGAGTTTCCTGTCAGCCTCGACTGGTTCCATCACGGCGAGGGATACTCGGCGTACTTCCTCTACGGGCTGTCCGACCCCTACGATGCCAACTATGAGCGCCGCTTCCGGCGCTGGGCGGCCATGTACGATGGCACCGACGCATCCACGCCCAACTACGATCCGAATCATCGGCTGATCCGTTCGATGTTCAATGGCAGTCGTGGACCGCTGTTGCGCAAAGCGACCGGTTTAGACTGGGCCGGTGACCCCATCGAGATCGAGGGTCGTTTCGGTCCTGGGCACGGAGAGCGCAACTTCGCGGAGATGCTCGCCCATTTTGAGGACTACACCGACGTCGTCGGCGACTGTCCACTGAATCTGGAGGCGACCCATCTTGGGTTGGTGGCCTACATGATCACCGGCGAAGACCGCTACCGCGACTGGGTCGTCGAGTATGTCGATGCCTGGATGCAGCGCACCGACGACAATGGAGGGATTATCCCGTCCAACATCGGTTTGGATGGAACGATCGGTGGCGCCGTGGGTGGGCGTTGGTGGGGTGGATGTTATGGGTGGGGATTCACCGTCACCGTGCCGCAAACCGGTGCTTTGGCAAACCGACCTGCCTGTTATTCGCGGGCTCATTGGGGGTTTGGCCATGGATTGTTGTTGACCGGACAGCAGTCCTACATCGATACATGGCGTGGCGTGTTGGACAAGGTGAACGAACACGCGAAGGAGCAGGATGGCGAGACGGTGTATCCCAGTATGCATGGCGACGATGGCTGGTACGGGTTCCGTCCCCAACCGTTCTCACCGGGGGCCAGTGAGGTCTGGTACTGGTCACAACGCGAGTCCGATCGTGAACGAATCGCCCATGATCCCTGGGTTCAATTCCTAGGGGGTGAGAATCCGGACTATGCGGAAACGGAGCTGGAACGAGGGCTTGAACAGGTGCGTTCGAGGATGCAGCGAATGGCAGAGGATGACACCGCCCCGGATACACGCCTGTCTGACGACATGAACGGGATCAATCCCGCCATCACCGAACCTCTGGTGCGTACCATGTTGGGTGGTGTGCCCGTGGGTCGGTCTGCTCACACGCTCCACTGCCGACTGCGCTACTTCGATGTGGATGCACGTCGAGCCGGTGTGCCGCTTGGGGTAGCGGCCCTGGTGGAACAGATGAGCGACGACTCGGTCACGGTTCAACTAGTCAACACCGATCCAGTACATGTGCGGCGCTTAGTCGTGCAGGGGGGTGCCTACGGCGAGCACGAGTTGCTGCGCGTGACAGCCGACGAACAGACGGTCGATGTGCCGGGGGATGGAACCCACTTCACCGTCGAGCTGGCGCCGGGGGCCGGACAGAGGTTGCAGATCGCACAGAAGAGATTTGTGCGGCAGCCCTCCTTCGCCTTCCCGTGGGATCGCTAAACCTTCCGGTGCGACCCAATATTCTGTTTGTCCTGGTGGACCAGCACCGGGGCGACTGTTTGCCGACCTATGGCAACCCGGATCTTCGCACTCCTCACTTGGACGCCCTCGGTGCTGACGGGGTCGTCTATGACCGGGCCTACTGTGTCTATCCCGTCTGTACCCCGTCTCGCTACAGCTTGTTGAGCGGGCTGCACGTGCATCAGCACATGGGTTGGTCCAACCACTGTACGCTACCGGCTGGCTTGCCCACGTGGCCGCGGTTGCTACGGGACAGCGGCTATCAGACCGCCGTCGTCGGGAAGATGCATGTGGCACCAACGTATCTGGATGTAGGATTTCAGCAGATGTCCCTGGCCGAACAGAATGGGCCTGGGCGCTACGACGATGACTATCATGCCTGGCTTCGAGAGCGGGACCTGGTGGACGCAACAGATCTCATCGACCAGGAGCGCGAGTATCGGCAGCACGCCTCCGAGCCATACTGGCTCACATGCGGCGCGGGCCGATCAAATCTGGCTGAAGAACATCACTCGACGACCTGGATCGGCGATCGGGCCATGGAGCAACTCGCCAGCTGGAGCCCCGGGGGTGGTCAGGCACTGCTGATGAGTTTCATCAAGCCTCATCATCCCTTCGACCCACCGGCACCATGGGACCAGATGTATGATCCTTGCCAGGTTCAGATGCCTCTGGGTTGGACAGACCAAATCGACCCTGGCGATCTGGCCTTTCAAGGTGGGTATTTCCCGCATGAGGAACTGACCCCCGAGAAGGTGCGACGGGTGGCAGCCTACTACTATGCCACCATCTCGCAGATCGATCATCACGTGGGAAGGTGCTTGGATCTGTTGCGCGAACGCGGTCTCTACGATGACACACTGGTGATCTACCACGCCGACCATGGCGACTATCTCGGCTACCGGCATTTGTTTTTGAAGGGGAATCACATGTACGAACCTCTGATGCGTGTGCCCCTGTTGCTCAAATGGCCACAGCAGAAACACGCCGGACAGCGATGCAGCGACCTGGTGTGTGGTGTCGATATCGCCCCGACCCTGGTGGCTGCCGCCGGTCTGGAGCCGCCACAGAGTTGGGCGGGGCTGGATCTGGGAGGCGACGACACAAGGCCGGTCGTGTTTGCCGAGGTCGGACGGGGTCGTCAATACATGGCGGCTGACGCCCGCTACAAGCTTCTGCTGTGTCGTGAGCGAGACCAGTCAAGGTTGTTCGATCTGGCAGAGGATCCACTGGAGCAGCAGAACCTGTTCGACCAACAAGCGCACGCCGTGACGCAGCAGCGATTGGAGACCGCGCTATATCATTGGTTGGCCTTCGACTCTCCGACACCGGTCCATCTCGACCCGAAGGCGAAGACCGTAGAGGGCAAACCGAATGGGGGAACGACCTGGCAGGAAAGCTACGATTTCTTTGCTGCGAAAATGGACGACCACATTGGCCACTGATCGCTTTAGAAGACCCGCGTCATCAGGCAGGCCTCATCGCCTTCCATCAGCATCACGCGGGCAACATCCAGGCCGAAACTCCAAGCAGCAAGGGAATCCCGTCGACGCAGATCGCGTATCGAAACCGAGGCCCGTTGGGGTTCAGGTGCCCGACACAAAACGCCGTGCTTGACAGAGCGATGACGATCGCTGTCTCCGCATGAGTGCCGATAAACACGTCGCCAGCCAGGGCTAACCCGACACACGAAGCCAGACACAGACCGGCCACGCCCCAGCGTGTGAGGGTGGGGCCGAACAGAACGGGGAGGGTCACGATCTGGCGAGCTCGATCGGCACGCTCATCGCGCAGATCGAAAAGGGTGACGTTGGACAGGAGCAGGATCCCTAGCAGAAGACTCAGCCGGCACAGCTGAGACAGAGTCACCTCCCCACTCGACCAGAGTACCGTGACCCCGATCGTGGCAACCGTCAGCGCACCGGTCACGAAGAAAGGCTTCACGCCAGGCACTTGACGTAGACAGATGTCACCGCCACCCCGGCGCGAACCGTAGAGGACACACGGAATCGCGCCCAATCCCACGAGCCAACGCACCGCTTGTGGCGCCTGACCCCAACTCCAGATCAGGACGGCCAGAGCCATCACCACCGGCACAACCCCTCGGGATGGACGATCGGCGTCGACCCAGCCATCGAAGCGATAGATCAGGAGCGTCGAGGCCGCCACAAGCGCGACCGGTGCTCCTCGGATGGGCAGACCCAAGGCGTGTTGGCTGAACAGGACCAGTCCCGCGGCGCCGCCGGCGACCCACAAATGCGTGTCGACGAGGAATCGCTCGATGATAACCGTCATCCACTGCCTAGTGATTCGCTGAACAGTGATCTGTTGTGGCGTGGTCACCGTTCAAACACCCAACTGCCAAACCATGGCGGTCCGAGTCGGCCCCATCGAAAGAAGCGGTGCGCCGTGAGCCGGAATCCATGAGTCTGAGCGGCGGCAGCGACATCGTGAATCTCATGCAGAGCACTATCGGTCCAACGCGAGAACAGATGCATGGGCAGATCGTGGTAGAGCATCTGCAGAAACTGGTGTCCCATGGCGAAGTCACCGACAATCAACAGCCCCTTGGGACGCAACAACCCTTGCATCCTCTCCATCATGGCGAGCATGGTGGTCATGTCGAAGACATTGAGAAAGAAGTGAGCCACCACGGCATCGTAGGTTCGTCCAGGCTCGAAGAATCGAAGGTCGGTCTCGTACATGGTCGCCTGATGCTCGAGGCCACACCTCTGGAGTCGTTTTCTTGCGCGGCTGAGCATGGCCGCCGAACGATCTACGATGTCACAGTGCACACCACCACGCACCGGATCCACAACCTCTGTCGCCGAGCCGGCCCCGGCGAACAGCACCGACGAACCCGGTTGAAGATGAGCGACCCCCCATCGCTTGCAGGCGCCGATCGCTCCGGCGGAGTACGCCCAGGCAAGAGAGTCGTACACCGTGGCCAACAGGGGGCCGTAGTCGTCTCGAGTGTCGGAACTCATGCCAGCGGTGATCGGGCCCATGGGGCGAAGATCGTCTGCACTGCCTTCGGCGGCCAGGCTGGCTACCCCGTCGATGGGGTGTATCATTGAACCTGATCGCAACGACGCAGTCTACGACGAAGAGGATCATCCGATGGCCTACGCCGCAACCGACGCTCAGGTGAAACAGTTCCAAGAAGACGGGTTTCTTCTGATACCAGATCTATACAACACAGAGGAAATGCTGCTGCTGCTTCAGGTGGCCAAGTCGGATATGGGGAGGACGGAGAATGTTAGAGGCCCCGTCGATGCAGAGGGTCGTCTCAGCAAGTTGTGGCTCACTTCGGATACCGACCGTGATGACATCTACAACGCCATTTGCCATGGTCGCCGACTGGTCGATGCCATGGAGCGACTGATGGAGGATGAAGTTTACCTGTATCACTACAAGATGATGGTGAAGGAGCCTCGCGTCGGTGGCGCCTGGGAATGGCATCAGGACTATGGATACTGGTACAACAACGGATGCCTCTATCCAGACATGGCCAGTTGCATGATCGCCGTCGATCGCGCCTACGAAGGCAACGGATGCCTGCAGGTACTGCGGGGCTCGCACAAACTCGGTCGGATCGAACACGGAAAGACGGGTACCCAGACCGGCGCTGATCCCGAACGGGTCGAGCTGGCGCAGCAACACCTGGAGCATGTGTATTGCGAGATGGAGCCGGGGAGTGCGCTGTTTTTCCATGCCAATCTGCTGCACGCCTCAGCGCCCAACGATTCTCCCGATCCACGTTGGGCTCTGATCTGCTGCTATAACACTCGACACAACCCTTGTGAGGATCGTGGGGGGCATCCCAGTTATCGTCCCTTGGCGAAATGGGACGACGACCGCGTACTCGAATTGGGCGAACAGCAGCGCCTGCAACAGGGTGACTGATTTCGTTAAGCGGCTACGGGGTTGGTTGCGTCAAACCCAGCACGAGGCTGCACCTGACACTCAAGGAGGTGATTGTGAGACATCGAGTCATCCGAGCTGTTGTCTTGCTGGTCCTGTGTGGCGTTGCAGGCCAAACAGCCTACGCCCAACGTGGTGAAGGAAGCCGTGATCGTGAACGACCCACACCTGAACAACGGCAGAAGGCCCGGCAAGAGGCGCGGGCGAAAATGTTCGAAGAGCTGCAGATCCCAAACGAGCAGCAGGTGCTGGTAGCGGCCCTGCTGGACACGCTGCAGATGGAGCGCGAAAAGATCATGGAGGACGCCCGCAACGGTCCTCGTGATCCGGAGGTCTTCCGCATGGTCCGCCAACAAATGGAGGATCTCACTGCCGCGTTCGATGTACGTTTGAAAGAAACGCTGGGTGAGGAGAAGTTTGACCTGTTTGTCGCACACCGAAAGGCGGAACAGGCAGAACGTGGTGACCGAAGAGGTCGTCGCGGGAACCGGGGTGAAGGGAGAGGTGGCCGCTCCGGTGGCGGCCGTGGTAGAAACTGATGGAGTCGGTGTTGGCTCATCACGAGCGGAAAGGATCTAGGGGGCCGTCGCGTTCGGCGTCGTGCTGCAGGATCATCCGATCGTCTTGCCAGCCTCCGGTGAAGTCCAGATAGCCGCCTTGATTGTCGACCCACGTCTGTTTCCACTGCTGGGCGCGTACGTCGAAGGTCGAAACACTCATCCCTACCAGTGGCGTGCCCGGTCGCCCGTCGAAGCGCTCGACGATGACCCAGGGTCTCAGATCTGAACTCACCGTGTTGGTGCCCTGGCCCCCCCACGAGACCTGCCAGTGACCCACCCAGAAATCGAATTGGCGGGCCTCAGGTGACTGGCAGGGGGGCGGGACCTCTTGCTAGGCAGTCAGCGCACCCGTCATCATCCATCCCAGTACGACAACCCATCGCATGTACATGCCCCGTTTCCTCCGTACGAATTGAGACTCAGCCACCAACTCGTTTTACCTGATAGCCGCGATCTTCGAGTTCCTTGACGAGCGTATCACGATGCTCCCCCTGGATTTCGACGATTCCGTCTTTCACAGTACCGCCGGCGCCACAGCGAGCTTTCAGCTGTTTGGCCAACGCCTGCAACTGTTCCCCTCCCAGGGGCACGCCGGTGATCACCGTGACCCCCTTTCCCTTTCGGCCTTTGGTCTCTCGGGCGACACGGACGACGCCGTCGCCTTTTGCGGTCTCGTTGCGGTGGCCTCGACAGTCACCGATGGGTTTTCCGCAGGTGGGACAGGTTCGGCCTGTATCCGAGGAGTAAACCAGACTGCTGTTGCTGTTTCTTTTCCGCTGCATCATTCGGTTCCGTTCGAAGGCCTATCGCTTACCGGCGCATACTGGACACGCTGGTAGAGATCGGCAAAATCTTTGCTGTCATCGTCTTCCCTCGTCACCACGTGCACACCCGATGACCAACCGGGCCCGTGATGGACAGAAGCTGCACCTAGCTGCGCCACGTGTACGCTGTCGCCATCAGGATAGTGGATCGTGTTGATCAACCGCGGCGGCGGATGAGCATACAGCTGCCCGGCTTGTACCGACGCGAGGGCATCGGCGCTCACTCGATACCGTTCCACCGCTGCGATATCAACCTCCACGCCAAGACCAGGTTTGTCTGGCACGGATTGATACCCGCCCTGCACGGCAATTGGTTGTGTGAGCAGATGGTGGCTGTAGAGGTTGATACAACTGATCGTCGGCCACGTCGCATGAGAGAGCACGGCGCCCAGATGGGCTGCCCAGGTCGTAGTCAGCCCATTGCCGACCAGCTGCAGCCAGAAAGGCATGGCCACCTCGGCGGCCAGGATCCCTTCTCGGAGCACTCGGCTGGCACCTCCGTTGATGACGAATCCATCGCAGACCTCTTCACGCACTGCCGTCAGGAACGGCGGGCTGCCGAAATGCATGGCGATGGGTCGCGCCACACTGCGACGGATCTGCCGATTGCCCAGGATGTCCTTCTGTGGAATCGGCGTTTCGAACATGGCCACCCGGTCAAACTCGGCCAGTCGTCGAAGGATCGGAATGGCCGTCGCCGCGTTGTCGAGGGTGCCATTGGGATCCATATCGATGCGGAAATGATCGGGCGTCGCCTTGCTGACCGCCTCGACCTGGGCAAACACGTCCCACCAGGGCCGGGGTTTGGTCTTAAGGCCGGTATATCCCGATTGCACCGCCTCGGTTGATTCAGCCGCCCAGTCTTCTGGACCGCTGTGGGAACACCACCACGAGATGGGCGTCGCCTGGCGCACGGCGGTGCCGAGGATTCGATAGACCGGCACCTGTAGGGCTTTGCCCATCACATCGAACAAGGCCATCTGTAGCCCGGCCCCGATCGAGTCGTCGTAAAGTAGCTGCGCCGCGGGGGCCCCCAGGGCTCTCTCGACGATGGTATCGGTGACTCGTTGATGTGTGTAGTGGGGAACGGTCTCACCCCAACCGACGTGACCGGTATCGGTGGTGACCCTACACAGCTCCAGTAGCGACCAGTTGTACACCGTACGACGCGTGATCCGCTGTTGGCGTTCGGTGAAAGGCACATCGAGGAGGATGCGCTCGATGTCGACGATCTTCATGATGCGAAACCCTTCACGGGCCCGTCCGTTCGAAGTACAAACGATTGGCCGTCTCGCCAAGGATGAGGGCGCGGTCCTGGTCGGTGAAGAAGGGGATCATGTCTCTCATGATCAGGTATTCATAGAAATTCGCCCACAACAGACGATGAGGACCAAAGCCGTCGTACAGACGCTTCAGATACGGCCACACGTCGTTGAAGGGGAGGGGTTGCTTGGACGGATTGTGCAAGGACGTGCGGGAGTAAACGTTGGGCAGTCGCTGCAGCCGAAGCAGGGGTTCGATGCCCTCCTCATCGGGTCGGGTGATGTCGATCATGGCCATGTGGTCGACGACGACGGCAACGCCTGGATGACGTTCGGCCATTCGTTCGAGTTGAGGAATCTGCTCGGCAGCGAGGAAGATGTTGAACACACACTTCAGTTCGGCCGCCTTGCTCCACAACGCATCACAGTCGGGATCATCGAGCCATTGCACATCACGATCATAGATGGGGCTCAAGCGCAGACCGGCGAGACCGTCTTCGGTTGCGAGTTTTTCCAATCGCTCTGCGTTTTGCTCGCCATCGTGTGGAGAAAACAGCCTGTAGCCCACCAGCAATCCCACTCCGGCGAATCGATCGGGCCAGGTCTGCACACAGTGGGAGGTGTAATCGTTGTTGCGTCCGTAGTAACACACGTGGCTGATCACGGTGCGATCCACCCCATGGTCCTGCATGCTGGCCAGCAGATCGTGACCTGATTGCTCGCGTTCTGGAAAATGGTTGGGACAGACCGCCACCTCCTTGTCGAGTGGAAACCGGTCATCCCCAAGAACCCAGGCGTGCTCCGCTGCGTTGACGATCATATTGACCCCTACCAGTTGACCCTTACCAGTCTGTCAGACGCGGCATGAGCTGTCGCCCGCCGCGAGCCAGAGGCATGCCCGCCAGTGCGCAACGGTTGTTCCACTTGTCGATGGCTCCTGCTGACTTGTATTCGTTGATGATGGCATTGCGGCTGCGCTCGGTGAAGTTGTGCCCGGCTCGATGAACCGCGAGCACATGGATGACCACGACGTCGCCAGCGTCTGCTTTGCAGACCACCGCTTTCGACTCGTCCACATCCTGCTGAATCAAGGTGGACTTGTCCTCCTCGGTTGGAAGGGCCGCCAGGTGGCTCTGCGGAATAACTTCGGTCGCCCCCGCCTCAAAGTCGGTGGGATCGAGATACGTGATCGCTGCGGCGAGTTCAGGTTTGGAGTGCAATTCGTAGGGCCAGTCCTGGTGCCACCCTTGCGTCGACTCGAATCCCGGTGGCTTGTTGCGCACCTTCCCATTGTGGAAGTCGAGGTCCTGTCCCAGACAATCGACCATGGCTCCCACCAGGCGCGGTTCCGTGAAATGATCAATCCAGAAGTCGCTGGCCATGACCTGGTCCATCATGCCCACCACGTTCTTCGGGTTGTAGTCGTCAGGTGGATACCCTTCGGCGGGATCCATGTAACTGTACGAGAGGTTCGCCGGACGCTCGTCCGTATGCGTCACAAGCTGGTGATACTCGTCCCGGAGGCGTTGCAGTTGTTGGCCGGAATAGAACCCCGGAAGGTGCAGAAATCCATGATCGTCGAAGAAACTCTTCTGTTCTCGGCTCAATGTCAGCAAGCCGTCATTCATCGTTGGTCTTCTTTCGTCATTGAACGGCGTAACGTTCCAGGACCTGGCGATTGATCTCGATTCCCAGACCCGGGGCGCCGGGGACCGGCACGTATCCGTCCACTGTTTTGATGGGCTCACACGCCAGCTGCGTGCGCAGACCGTTCTCGGTCATGTCGAATTCGAACAGGCTGGGTTGCGGGCTGATACCCTCCGGTTCGTCAGGGATCGTCGCGTGCCATTGCACGGTCGCCGCCAACCGAATCGCCGTCCCCCACATGTGCGGCAACACGCGAAGCCCGTGCGCCTGGGCCAGGGCCTCGATGCGCTGACACTCGGTGAAACCACCGGCGATGGAGAGGTTGGGCTGCACAATGTCGAACGCCCGTTGGCTGATCATGTCACGAAACGCCGTGAGGCCTTGGAGCTGCTCGCCACCCGCGATGGGCAACGAAGAGAGCGCCTGCCGCACCTCAATGTTGCCTGCCACGTCGTTGGCACCCACGGGCTCCTCGAACCAGTAGAGATCGTGTTCGGCAAGGCGGCGACCCACGGCGATGGCCGTGCCCACATCGTAGCCACAGTTGGCATCGACGGCGAACAGGATGTCCTTGCCAATCGCTTGACGGATGGCCCCCACGTTGGTGGTGTCGTAGCCGATTCCCTGGCCCACCTTCATCTTGATCGCGCCGAACCCGGCATCGGCATACCCCTGTGCTTCATCCACTAAGGCCGCCGTGTTGTCGGCGCGTTCACGCCGAAACAGACCCGATGCATAAGCGGGGATCCGATGTCTGGAGGCCCCACCGAGCAGCTGGTAGATCGGCAGTTCAAGGGCCTTGCCACGCAGATCCCACAGGGCGATATCGACGGCACTGATGGCGGCGATATTCCCCCAGCCATGCTCGGCCAGGTCCAGCCAGATTCGACGACTGTCGAAGGGGTCGCGCCCCAGCAAGTGGGTTTTTGTCGCCTCCTGGGGCAATCTCGCCATACCTTCACCCCAGCCGATGTGCCCACTGTCGGTGTGAATCTCCACGACATGGGCCGTCCGGTGATGGACCCAGGTACGCGAATTGGCGAAGGCTTCCTGAAGGGGATAGCTGAGATGGTAGCAACGAACGTCAGTGATCTTCATCGACATATCCTGAGGGCGCTGGAGAAACTCGCGAGGAAAGTAAGCGATCCCGGCACCGAGTGCGTCGAATGTCTACCTCGGGCTTCTAACGCATGGGATGAGGATCGCCATGAGGGGATACGACCATGTTCATGACGCTGCTGGTGCGCGAACTTCGCGCCCATCTGCTGACCTATCGCTTTGCCCTGTCCTGTTGCCTGCTCTTCGTTCTGCTCGTGGGATCGGCGACCATCCTGGGCGTCAACTATGACCGCCGCCTGGATGCCTTCACCGAAACTCAGCTCGCTCGCGAACAGAAACTAGCTGAGGCAACCGACTTTCGGACACTGCGATGGCAGGGGACCCAGCAGGAGAAACCGCCGAATCCACTCTCGGTGTTCACCGTAGGTCTTGAGCGTGAGCTGTCACGATCGGTGACGATTGCCAGCCGCGATGAACCCACGTTGGGGCGCAGCAAGTTCGCCAACCCTCTGTTCGTTCTGTTCCCAGCCCCCGATTTCCTCTACATCGTCAATATCATCGGTTCCTTGCTGGCCATTCTGTTCGCGTTCAATGCGATCTCGGGCGACCACGAGGACGGCACGTTGCGTCTGGTCATGTCCCACCCGGTACCGCGACACGTGGTCTTGCTGGCCAAATGGGCTGGTGGTTATCTGTCCCTGATGTTACCACTGGTGGCCAGTGCCGTCATCGGTCTGCTGATGGCGACGATGACGACCTCCTACAGTCTGCGTGGGTCCGACGTGCCGGCCTTCATGGGGATGCTGGGTGTGGCCGCGCTGTATCTGTCGGTGTTCTTTACGCTTGCCCTGGCTGCCTCCGTCCACACACGACGTTCGTCGACCTCTCTGGTCGTGTCGTTTCTGATCTGGGTCGTTTGGGTGCTTGCGATCCCGAATGTGGCACCCATTGTAGCGCGTGCCGTGGTTCAGGTGCCATCTGCCGGCTCCATTGCCAGCGAGCGATCGGCGATCCGACGGGCAGCCTTCTCGAGCATGCGTCGTACACGTGGCATGGATCGCGACCAGCGAGATGCGTTGCGAGAAGAGGCCGAGGCGAAACAGGCGAAGGAGACGAGCGCCCTCATGGCTGACTTTACTCGTCGACTTCAAGCGCAGGTCGAAGCGGGGACGACCATGGCGCGGCTCTCGCCCTCTGCCAGTTATGTCTATGCCACCGCTTCGTTGGCGGGCGCAGGTCTGGCAGAGTTTTCTGCCCTGCGAGTGTATATCGATCGTTATCGAGCCGAGTTTGCGGATGCCCTCGACCGAATCGAGTCGGATCGGCGCCGGCAGGTTCAGGGAATCGAAGATCGTGAGGAGCGAGATGAGATTCTCGAAGCACCCATCGATCCGGATGACATCCCCGTCTTCTCACCACCACGGGTACCTCTGGCGCAGGTGATGGCGGACGGCCAGACGGATATCCTGCTTCTGGTCATGCTCAATGGTGTGTTCTTCCTCATCGCCTATCTGGGATTTCTGCGCTATGACCTGGCCTCTTGATCCAACCCGCTTCAATATCGACCCCGGGGGGATCAGCTGATGCTGCGTGCCCTGATCGTGAAAGAGTGGCTCGTGAGCCTGCTCGAACTACGATTCCTCGTTTGCGCCGGTCTCTGTATCGTGCTGGGCGTGATCAGCGTGTTTGTCTTGCGTGCCGATCTGAGTTCGCGGCGGGCGGAGTTCACCCACAACCAGAGTGAGTATCTCGATCAGGCGCGCGAGTATGGCTCCTATCGTCAGCTTCAGCGTCAGGGGATGCGGGTGGACCGTCCGCCACAGAGCTTTCAGGTCCTGTTTTACGGTGTGGAGAAGACGCTGGATCGAACGGCCGTCGTGACCGATGGCTTTCTGCCGGGATTCGCCGGTGACCTGAACACAAACCCGGCGGTGATGCTGTTTCCGGTAGCCGATATGTTGTTCATCGTCGCCGTCGTATTGAGCCTGCTGGCCTTCTTCATCTCGTACGACACCGTCGCCGGAGAGCGGGAAACAGGTACCCTGAAGCTACTGTTGTCCTTTCCCGTGCCGCGTGATCTGGTCATCCTGGCCAAGTGGATCGGCGGGTATCTATCGCTTGCTCTGCCTTTTGTCGTTGCCCTGCTGGTTGGAGCATTGCTCATCTCGTCGGCGTCAGACATCCCCTTTACGGCCACAGATTGGCAGGCCTTCGTCATGGCGGCCGTCGTGTCTCTGTTGTTGTTGGCGGTCATGTTCTCCATTGGCCTGCTCGTGTCGGTACGGGCACGATCTTCGTCGACCGCGATCCTGACGCTGCTGTCTTTGTGGGTGCTTCTGGCCCTGGTGGTTCCCAATGTGGGCCCCTACCTGGCCGAAGTGGTCGCCCCCATCCCGGACGTCGGTCAGGTCGAGCGAGAGATTGGCCTTCGGACCCAACAGATCTCCGACCAGTATCGCACCGATTGGTCGAGCATGCGCAGAAGAATGCGAGGGCTGAGTAGGCAGGAACGCAGCGAATTGTTCCGCCAGTTTCGCGAGCAACGTGCGAAGCTGCAGGTCGAGGTGAACGAGGCGACGTCCAGAGTCATACGAGATTTCGAGATTCAACTGCGCAGGCAGACTGATATCGCTCGCCAACTCACAAGAGTCTCCCCCGTGGCCTCCTATGTCTATGCCAGCACCGATATGGGCGCCACGGGCGTCCGTCACGAGGAACGACTCATCAACTCACTGCGCACCTACCAGCGTCAGTTTGTGCAGTATGTAGGTGAGCAAGCCGGTGAGGGTAGTGGATTCGGGGGCGGCGGCGACGAGGAGTACGACATCGATACCCTGCCCAACTTCAGCTACAGCGCCGAGGGCCTCGGCGAGCGCTTCGAGTCACGGATGGTCGATACGCTGCTGCTGCTGTTATTCGCCGTCGCGTTCTTCATGGCCGCCTTTGTGTCTTTCCTGCGAGCTGATGTGACTTGATTCGCGACAAAAAAAGAGGTCCGACCATCGGTCGACCTCGTCCTTCCAACGTGCATCAAGAAGCCGCCCATCTGAGCGGTGGTTCATCGTCAGCCGATAATCTTCTCGACCTCTTCTGCCAAACGAGCACCCAGGTCGCTGCCGAGCACCACGAAAGCCAGCACGTTCTCACCCTTCAGCGATTGAACATCTCGCGGCGTGAACTGTTCGCAAACGACCACCGCCGGTTTATCGATGCGTGCTTCGCGTCGCAGTCGTCGATCAGGAGAATCGAGGCTTTGCCCTTGGGCTTGGCCAGTTCCTCTTCTTCGATCCCGAGGGCCTTATGGTTGGTGTCGCGAAGTCGGTCCCGATTGAAGGGTTTGACCAGATAACCCGCCGGCTGGATTCCTTGGGCACGTGCAACGGTCGTTTTGTCGGTGTCTGCGGTGAGAAACACGACCGGCGTTTGCGAGCGATCGCCGATGATCTGCGCCGCGTCTACCCCGTCTCGGTTGCCTTACAGACTGATGTCCATCAGCACCAGATCGGGACGGGTCTCGGCGGCCTTGGCAACGGCCTCATTGGCGAATTGCGCCGTGCCGACCACCTCGAACCCAAGTCGGGTCAGGGTCTGCTCGATGTCTCTGGCCACGACGGCCTCGTCTTCGACGGCGAGAATTCGCTTCTTCGCCATCAGACGTTCCCTGGGAGACGGAGTCCTAGAAATCCGACAGAGTCGATCTCAAGCACCGGGGGAAAACCCACCCCATCGTCGGATACGCGCAAGGTCACCAATTCCATTGGTTGAGCAAGACAGGTGTGCACCGATGGTTCCAGGTCGGTCAGCCCACAGAAGAGGCCAGAACGCTTCCCGCCAGAGACCGAATGTAGTCACCGCGGTTCGATGTGGCTCAGCATCTGGCCAGTCGAAGGGTCGTCCGTGAACGAACGCCATCGCGTCGATCTGCGATTGAGATTCAGGGAACTCTTCTCAGGAGAGCCCGCAGATCATCGCTCCGCCTGAAGCCCCTCCACTGATGTTTGTGAAAAAGGCCTCTGGATGAGAGGAATTTGGCGCCATGGTTTGGGAAAAGCGCGTGTCGATTATGTTGCATCCAGTGTGTGGAAAGCTTTCTCCACAGATCGTTGTGACTCAGATCACGACGACGGTTATTCGGCTTGCTGAAGATGGTGGGCGAATTGCTGACGAAACTTCGCCACCTTCGGTCCCACGACCATCATGCAGTAGGGCTGGCCCGGATTTTTCTGAAAGTAGCTGTGGTGGTAAGCCTCTGCTGGCCAGAAACGAGCAAGGGGCTCGATCTGTGTGACGATCGGGTCAGGGTAAATGGCCTCCTTCGTGAGCCGTTCCACCATCTGTTGAGATGTGGCCAACTGCTGATCGTCCTCAGCGAAAATGGCGGACCTATAGTGGGGTCCCACGTCATTGCCCTGCCGGTCGACGGTGGTCGGGTCGTGGATGCCGAAGAAAATCTCCAGGATTTCTTCGAAGGAAATCACCTGTGTGTCAAGGACGAGCTGCACCACTTCGGCGTGCCCAGTCGTGCCCGAGCACACCGCTTCGTAGGTGGGTGACTCCACCTGACCGCCGGCATATCCTGAGGTCACACTCTGCACACCATTCACCTGTTCGTAGGCCGCCTCCAAACACCAGAAACAGCCCCCGCCAAGGGTCGCTTTCTCGAGGGTCACGTCGAAGAACCTTCCATGTCGTAGCTGTAGAGGTGGGAGCCACTCCCGAAGTAGATCCTGCCCTCGTGCAGATCACCACCACACTGGATCGGTATGGGTGGTTCACTGACCTGTTCCAGGCGATAGTGAGGGCCCTCGCAGACCCGGGCGATGGCTCGTTCGAACAAGACCAGAACATCGCCGGTCTCGGGGATCGTGATGAAGAGACGGGGGCCTTGGTGGTAGGCCGATCTGCCCAAAGTATCACCGGTGGCATGCTCCGCTAGGACGCGGCGCCTCTCGACATCGTAGACGAAGAATCGATCTCGGTCGACGATACCGTAGAGCAACCCTTCCGGCGAGAGACACAGACATATGTACTCCGACGCCGCGTCAAGAATGGGAGCATGCCACGACATAGTCTTCGTATCGAGATCGATCTCAATGAGCTCGGCCAGGCCTGCCTTCTTCTCGCCGCCTGTGCCCGGTGCTATCGTCGTACCAGCGAGTACGCGGCGATCGTCCAGGGCGACAAGACTCATGACCGAGTGATCGGTGATCAGATCAACGTGCTCCCGGAGCACATGAGTCGACTCCAGCCGGTCCCAGAATAGCAGGCCACCACCGGTCAGTCCGTATCCGGGGGTTCCCGCCAGGATGAGATCCCTCCCATTTGGGTGAGCCAGCAGAGCATGGGGTCGATTGATGGCCGGAGCACTCTGGGTGAGGTACCGGGGATTTGTGTTGGTTTGCTCGAGATCGGTGGGCACCCACGGGGCCAGTGGATCCCACTCGAGAAGAAAGCCCCCGGTGTAGCCACCAACGAAGAATCGGTCCCCTTGGGCCGCTACGGTATTCCACTGCCCATGGGAGGCACGATTGGTCCATTCGTCCTGCTCCGGATCATAGCTGAAGAACCGCATGGGAAAGGCGGTGCCCCCACAGATGGTGCCACCGGGAGCAGCAGCGACTCCCATCAGGTGCGCCCCATCTGAGGAATAGTCGAATGTGCTCTGCCACCTTTTTCCAGTGGCGGGGTCTTCGACAACGATCTCTCGCGCGACCGTGTCACATCGGGTGAGGATGCGACCTGAAGGAAAGGTCGCATGGAAGAGAGATTGGCTCTCGGTGATGATCGGTTTTCGCGCTCGATGGGGATGGGTTCCCGCGTCGGTACGCTGGCCCTGATACAACCGAAGCCATTCATCGTCATCCTGCTGTGAGGCATCTGCTACGGCATAGACGGCACCGTCCATGTCGCGCTCGACCAGGGCAGAGGCCCCCTGGGCTCGCTCTTGCTCCAGTAGGATTGGGGTCGCTTTGGCAGTCTCGGGATCGAAGGCGATGACCTGAGTCGACGTATTACCGACGGCGAAGTAGATCCACCCGGCCTCATCGGCCGCGATCGTTCGTTGATACTGCGGCCAGTTCTGTAGATACACGTGGCCAAAGTCGGTGAAATCGCGCGTGGACGGATCGAAACGGACCAGCCCACTGTCCGGATAGCTGATGGACCAGATGCACCCTTCGTCATCTTCCGTCATCCCCATCGACATCTTCGGTGCGGTGGCGTGGCAGAAGGTGAAGGATCTCGACGTGGGATCGAACTCCACGAAGTGACTGTTGAAATGTGTGTAGAAGCGATTCTGCGAGGACAGAACCGAAGCGTATGGACAATCATGGCCCGGATCGAAGGGGATCGGAACTTCGCTGGTCTCGCCCGTGATCGCATCGATCATAAGACAGGCGTGGCCGCCACGATGATCGAAGAGCCAGATCAGCACCACATCGTGCCCATCTGCGTCGCAAGTTGCCACGGTTCCTCGGTGATTGCTAACCGGCGTCGCCACACCGTGGTCCCGGTAGCCGTTGCCTAGCGATCTACTGCCGATGGGATGTTGCTCGTTCTGCGTGGACATGGCTGTTTCTGAAGCGAAGAGGAATCGATGGAAAAACAAAGATAACAGGTTCAGCGCAGGTCGGTTGTCGCATGGGATTGTGCGGCTCTATACTGAAGGCGCATCGGACGGTCACGAGTAAACCCCATGGGAGGAAAACCGTGAAAACCTATCGCGTCGCCATCGTTGGTTTGGGTCGGATGGGATCAACCATCGATGATGAAGGCCACACGCCTCTGCCCTATTCGGTGGCAGCCGCGGCGCAGGCGTCACCCCGATTGGAATTGGTCGCCGGTTGCGATCTGGTCGCTGACAAGTGCGCGGCGTTCAGCGAACGTTGGGGCGTGAGTGCAACCTACCAGGACATGGAAGAGATGGTGAAGCAGGAACGTCCCGATCTGGTTGCCGTATGCACACGCGCCGCCGGCACCGACCAACGAGAAGCTCCCTCGTCCAACTATCGTGTAGATGTGCACGCAGACTTGACCATCCGTCTTGCTGAGATGGGTGTGCCCATGCTGTATGTGGAGAAAGCCGTGGCCTGTTCCATGGCTCGTGCCGATGAGGTTCTTGCGGCCGTCACGGCGAGTGGTTCGGCCTTCAACACTGGTGTACTGCGTCGCTTCGACAATCGTTACGGACCTGTCCGCGAAGCGGTTCTTGGCGGACGGATCGGTGAGCCACGTGTTGTAATTCATTATGCACCATCGAGCCTCCTTCACGGACATATCCATTCGATGGACACCGTGTCCTGGCTGATCGGTGACCCGGCGATCCAATCAGTTCGCGGCGAGTTCGAAGACACCGACTATGAGATCGTCGACGGGCACGTCCCTTTTGATCCCCGGGCTACGTATCAGATGCGGTTTGAAGGTGGTGTCGAAGCCTGGTCTGTACCGGGAGGCTATTGGGAGTTTGAGGTACTCGGTTCACAAGGCAGTGTCCGATCCTTCAACAATGGCACAGATGCCCAGCTGCGGGTGGCGGGTGAGGGGCGTGGCTGGGAAATTGAACCGTTGCCAGCCCCAACCCCAACGAGCACCGTCGTCAGCTGCCTGGAAGATCTGGTCGATGCCCATGAAGCAGGTCAGGCGACCCGAGGGCACGTCCGGGTGACCCATCAGATCACCGAAGCGTGTCTTGCTGTGGCGGAGAGCCACCGACAGGCAGGTCGCTGGCTGGCGCCGTCTGAGGTCGACCGAAATCTGTACGTTTTTCACATATAGGTAGGCATCGTGGCCCGATCCCGGCGCAATAAGAAACGACCCGCCACCTGCAAGGTGACGGGCCGTAGGTCGGGCCACGACTCGCGACGCGAGTGGTGGGATGTCAGTCCTCGAGCGAGCGAAGCTCCTCGTGTCGGGACGGATGGCGAAGTTTACCGAATGCTCGCTCCTTAAGCTGACGGATCCGCTCGCGAGTGAGTCCCATGCGGTCGCCGATCTGCTCCAGCGTCATCGGTTCGGAGCCATCCAAGCCGAAATACAACTGGATGATTTCGTGCTCACGCTCATCTATACCGGTCAACACCCGTTCGAGTTGCCGCTGGCTCGACATGCGCGTAACGGTCTCATCGGGTTGATCCTGATCTGCGTCGGCGAGCCGTTTCAACAGGGTCGTGTCTTCGTCTTCGTCAAAGACGGCTCGATCGAGTGAAACCGTACGACGACCACTGAGCATCGTATCCCTGACTTGTGTCACGGGGATCTCCAGGGCCTTGGCGATTTCAGAGTCGTCGGGCTCGCCCTCGTTGGCGTTGCCGATCTGCTGGGCGGTGCGGGCGATCTTTCGCAACAGGTTCAGACGGTTGAGAGGCAACCGCACAGTGCGGCTGTCTTCAGCCAATGTCTGCTGAATGGCCTGGCGAATCCACCAGACCGCGTAGGAGATGAACTTAAAACCGCGAGTCGCATCGAAGCGATCGACAGCGGTCATGAGGCCGAGGTTTCCGGCGCTGATCAACTCGGAGAAGGATAAACCACGATTGCGGTATTGCTTGGCGACGGTGACCACGAACAGAAGATTGGCCTCAGCCAACTCTTCTCTTGCTCGATTGTCACCCGCAGCAATTCTTTCCGCCAATTCGGCTTCCTTCGCCCGTGACAGCGGCGTCGAACTCGCGATCTCGCTGAAATACGTCTGCAGACTGACGTCTTCGTCGGTCCAGCTTTCGTAGTTCACTCAGCAATAACTCCTTGTGCTGCAGTGGAGACGGGATGTATTCCTGCGACAAAGTCGTAGGGAATGGCGAATGCAAAAGTTTTTTGTACCGAAATCCACCATTCATTTTTGACCAATCCACACAACATTTTCGCCTTCATTTCGGATGCCTGTACCTCCGTTCAGCAGACACACCGGGTCCGTTCCACACCCCACCCTCGTACATGGTCCACATCACTCCCTTTCTCACTTTCCCGGCAGGGAATGGGGCCGTGTGAGGCCCGGTCAGGTGAGAGGCAGGGAAGGTCACTGCTTCAGAACACAGCAGGGACTGGCACACCAGAAGTGGTGGATGATTCCTCGAAGCGGTGGAATCAGCTATCGATGCAGAGACGGCACGTCTGACACCTCGGAGGCGACTCTCGGCTAGCGGAACCCGCGCCTCTGAGGCGACTTGCAGTGGGAGACTTTTGGGGGCTCTGTCGCCCTAAGCGCCAACGCGCTTTCTTCCTTCGCACTCCACGGATCTCTTATTCGCGTTTTTCCTGCACTGCGCGTATTAGGCCGTTAGGCAGTTGCAGTCGGGGATAGGGCGGGCCATACGGGCCGCCGGACCTCAACGTGGACACCGACACGATGGAGGCTGCGTTGTTCCTTCGAGTTTCTTATACTCGTCTTACGCGTATGGCGCGAATAACTTCTACGTTCCTTTACTACATCTGCTCGTCGATAGCCTTGAGCAGCCCCGGCGACACAAAGCGGCGGTTCCGCCGGCGGCCAGTGATCTCTTCAAGGAGCCCGAGCTTGACGAGCCGTTGAGTCAGGATATTGGCGTTGGCGAAGTTGCGATCGCAGATCTCTGCCACTTGAGGAACATCGATCAGTGGCGTGCCTGGCAACGCTTCCAGCAGCTGGGTGGCCACCGGTCTTTGACCTGGCAAGTCGCGCAGTACCCGATCCGCACTCTCTTGAAGCCAACTCTCCACCTTGGACACAAGGGAAGACGCATGTTCGCTCGCTCTGTGGATGCTCCCGGAGAATTCCGCGATCCAACCCTCGAAGTCACCCTGCTCCCGCAAACGTTGTAGAAGTTCGAAGTGCTCCCGGGAGTTACGTGCCCACACCAGGGAAGGTCGGAGCAGAATGGGAGCCGTCGAATTCTCTGCTCCCGCCAGGCAGCGCACCAGGAGGATGCGTGCCACACGCCCGCTGCCATCCAGAAAAGGATGAAGGGTTTCCGCCTGATAGTAGGCGAGGGCACTGTGCACGAGCCGAGGCCACTGGGCGCTCTCCGAGAGATACCGCGACAGGGAAGCGACATGCTCGCGCAGGCCTGTGGGACTGGGAGGCACATAGGGAGCATCGCGGACGGTGCTCCCTCGTGTGCCCAGCCAGATCACGGAGGAACGCAGCTGTCCTCCCCTGCCCTCTCTCCCCTGAACATGCTGGAAGAGTCTCCCATGGATGGACTCGATATCGAGAGATCCGGCTTCGACCACCAACGTGGCATGCTGCGCCGCCAGGCGTAGTGCTCCCGTGTGGCCTCCGACCTCGGCGCGTTCCCCATCGAGCTGCCACCACAGCAATTGCCGTAGTTCGAGGTGCCCGCCGTCAAGACGCGCGGCCGCTACGGCCTCCTGAAGGGCGGTCAGTTGCACGAGGGCAGGGGCCCAACGAGTACCCTGGAGCTTCCCTTCAAGCCGGCCGAGGGCTCTTTCTGCATCGGTGACACGTCTCCATTGGGCTGGGCTCAGAGACAGGTCGGGTGAGGGCGGCAAAGGAGATGGCTCGTAACAGCGAGCACCGGATCGGTGAGTGACCAACCGGCCGCCTCGTGGTACAACCGTCGTAAACATACGCGTAGTTTATACGCGAACGGAGCCATTGGCAATAATTAAGTGCGCCCCAAGCTTCAAGCCGCGCAGTGGAGCGGCGGAGTATGTACCGACCTTGTACAGACCGACATAGAACCCGGCTCTGATGGACTAGAGGTTGACCTTCTTAAACTGGGGCAACCACTTTTCGTTCTTGTTGAACATCTCCTTCACCATCTTCCGGATTTCCGCCAACGACAGCTTTGCGGCGGTGAGTGGGTCATGGGCGATGGCCTGATACACCAACTCCGCGTCACCCTTCAAACTGCCATCCACGGCCATCATTTCGATCTGCGCACTCAGCCCCGTAAGCATGGCAACCGACGCGGGCAACGAACCCACTCTCACCGGCTCCAATCCCTTGCTGCTAGCCAGAACAGGAACCTCCACACAAGCACCTGTGGGCAAATTGTCGATCAGTCCGTCATTGGCCACGTTGCCGTTGAAGCGATAGAGGTCTCCGCCCATGTACGCGTTGATGATCGAGGCGGCATATTCGTGGCCCCGCGTCAGATCGACCTGATCCTGGTTGAGCCACTGACGTACGCTCTTCTGCCAGCCTCCGCCTTCTCGATTTCGATATGCCTTGAGGATGTAGGCATACTGACCCGGATTCCAACCGGTGCCGTCCCGGCAGTATCTCTTAATCAGATCGGGCCGCTTCCGAAACCACCAGTTGTATTCCGAATTGTGGCCACTGGATTCGGTCACGTAGTAGCCGAGGGCGAGAAACATCTCGTTGCGGACCTGCTCATGGTCATAGACGGACTTGTCCGCCATCGCCTTCTTCAGACGAGGGTACAGATCACGTCCCTTGTGTTCGAGGCTCAGATACCAGGCCATGTGGTTGATCCCGGCGCAGGTGTACTCCATCGAGCCGGGCTTGAGCTTCAGCCACCGTTCGATCATGCCCGCCGTGCCCTGAACGCTGTGACACAGACCAGTGAGTTGGATCGACGTCTGTCGATTCATCGCATAACAGAGCATGGCCATGGGATTGGTGTAGTTGAGCATCATCGCCCTGGGGCACAGTTGCTCCATGTCACGAGCGATGGCCACCATTTCAGGGATCGTCCGCAGGGCACGGAAGATGCCACTGGGTCCACGCGTATCTCCCACGTTGGTGTCGATTCCGTAATACTTCGGGATCAAGATGTCGTGCTGCCAGACGCTGGTAGATCCAGACAGGATGGTGACACATACCGCGTCGGCACCCTTGAGCGCATCGCGTCGATTCAGCGTGGCTGTCACCTTGGCGCCATAGCCGCCCTGATCCACGATCTTTTGACAGGCTCGGCGGGCGAAATCGAGACGCTGTTTGTTGATATCGACCAGAGCAATCTCGGCATCGCTGAGCAGGTCGAAGGTCAGCAGATCACGAACCAGTCCTCGCGTGAAGCCAAAACTCCCGGCCCCGATGAAAACGACTTTTGCCATGAAGACTCTATCCTGTTTCGGGTGCAGACTGAACTGCCTGTTTCAGATGAACGCCTATTCAATTTGGGGAGTCGGCCACCGTAAAACACCCATGTGGTAGCGCGTATGCTGTGGAATCTGCCTGGAGTAGTAGGCGGTCACAATGGTGCCATCATCCAACTGGCTGCTTGACGGGTACCCGCAGTCGGTCGGCTCATCGAGGTGGACGAGCGTCCTTGGAGGCCCCCAGCTGTTGCCTTCGTCCGGGCTGATCCGTACCGCGACCCCGTGCTGGCCCTCAGTGCGCAGGCCGTAGGACAGCAAAACACGGCCATCGGCCAGTTTCGTCAGATGCCCGGGATGCTGCCGTGCGAGACTCAGGGGCCCCCGATCGGACCAGGTGTCCCCATCATCCGCAGAGGAAAACAGCTGCAGATTGGCCTCTTCCAGTGTTCGGCACACGGCCACCCATTTGCCCTGACCCAGGTGGAGAAGATCTGTTTCGTTGTAGTCGTCAGCGGCGATCAGACTCGCCTCACCCCAGGTCTCGCCATCATCGTTCGATCGAAAGAACCATGCTGAGTTGGGGCCACCCTCCGGCGCACAGGAGTACATGGACATTCCCAACCCTTTGTCTCCCACCACCACATCCCCAAAGGGGATATACCAGTTTTCCTTGTTGGGTAAGACCACGCTGTCGGCATGGTCCCACGTGCGTCCGCTATCGGCTGATCGACAGACCCGAGGGGGCAACACGTGTCGCTTCAGAAAGGCGAAGTTCGGGTCTTCGGTGCCAGGTGCCAGTACCGGTGACCACCCGGATGAGACCACGATCCAATCGCCTGAGCTGCTGGCGCCCGCTGCGACGTTCATCCGGTTGCCGGGTGGCTCTCCCGCGGCTGCGACCCCTATGCGCTCCCACCGCCGGCCGCCGTCCACACTGACCCACGCCTCGACGTCTCCGTGCCATCGACCGTGAACGGGCTGATTGTAGATCGCAACGCCCAGTTCACCTTCAGACAGGCGCGTCATGTTGGGCCAGGCACAAACTCCGTCGATTGCGATGTAGCGCTCCATGCACAGAACCTTCGTTAGGGATCTGGCTTAGATGCCAAGACCCATCTGTGGGCCGCCCGCGGGCGCTCGCGTGCGCGCAAGATGGTCCCAGGCGGTGAGATAGGACTGCAGATGCTCGCGCCCGGGGCGCTGCCCCTCGCGAGTAAGCAGATCGCGAACAAGGCTCTGTTCAGCGGCATACTGATCGGTATCGAAGAATCCGGCAAAATGGGCAACCCGAAGCCACAGCAGATAGGTCGTGACGGCGTCACACTCGTTGTAGGCCACGATGTGCTCAATTCGGCCTGCCTGCCAAAGATCCTGAACGTCGGAGCCGGCCACATCGAGTTTTCCGGGGATTCCACTGGCGACGGCCAGTTCGTGTAGAGAGGGCCTGCCTCGACTGCGCCCGGCAAGAATCTCTTGCAGATCGACATGCCAATCACCGTTGGGGATGAAGTAGTCGACCCCTTCCCACGGTTTGTCAGGTCGTCGAGCAAAGTCACCCGCCTGAACGCCGAGGGCAACGCCTCGCTGCAGAAGAATCCTCAGATCCGCCCCACCGGAGTTGTAGCCCACCAATTGGGGTTGGGTTCGGCCCACGCCCTCGAGAAAGCGCTGAATCAGATCAGCCTCTGGCAGCGCCTGAACACCAGTACCGGAGAACGACGGGAGCGACGTCAGTTGCACGCGGACGGTGTCGTCCTCTTCGCTGCGTGTCACGGCCGAGACCGACACCACGCGGCAGAGGATCGTCTTCAAATAGGGTCGTGGATCTTCCTCCGTCGCCCCACCGCGCTGATACATCAACTCAACGATGTCGTCGACGGCCGTCTCCTCGGCCAACCCATAGACCTCCCGTCCAGTCTGAGGGTCCGGGACCCATTCCGCATCGAAGGCCCACACGTGGGGCTTGACCGTCTTGAACAAGGGGATTCCTGGTCAGTCAGAACTCAGAGGAAGTGGAAAGAGGTCCATTGCAGTTGTAGCGAAAAAGCACGACTCGCCACGGCGTCGGGAATGTATGGCCGGGCGCGCGCCAATGGAAGAGTGGCGCTTTTTGTTTGCGGTCGGCGCGTTCGTACCCCTAATTATCGGCTGACTGGTCACCCCCAAATGACCAGATCGGCCTGGCTCGCAACGTTGTCTCTCCATCATTGGCTCCATCCCGACCGCCTGTGCTGGCCGCGAAAGGGCTTCCCCTATGTCTGCAATCACTGGCGTTCTCGCCGCGGTTGTCATCGTTCTTGTACTGGCCAACATCTACCAGTTTCTGGTACAGCGTTCGGCATTGAGAATCGCGGAGATTCTCTACGTCATGGCTGGTAATGTTCGCGCCAAGGCCCAGGAAGTACGGCGTGACGGAAAAGACGTGGAGATCATCGAGGCCCATCTGTTCGATATGGCCACGTCCGCCCGCAGCATCCTTCGAGCATTGGGACGTAGTGAGGATTCCCTCGGCCCCGATCCTGCGCTGACGGTCGGTACCAACGGCAATCGAATGTCCTCCGACTCTCTGTTGCGTTTGGCGGACAACATCTTCTTTGCCGTCAGCGAAGAGAATCCGGGCGCATCCTGGGACGATCTGCAGACGGAAGCCCTGGAACGATTCCGTTCCAAGGAACCGAACATGGAGCCTGAGGCGGCGCGTAAGATCGTCACCGTCGTGGCACATCGTTTTCAGAAGGAAAGCAACGGCAAGAAGCCGTTGGCCGTCGCCCACAGCTGACCAGGGCTGTGTCCGTCGCTGGGTTTTACCGAGTGTTGGCCTTGCGGTCATCGACCCTCGCGGGCAGCCAACATGCATGGGCCGTCAGCCACAATCCCCCACTGACCTGTTGTCCCGTCACCTGTTCCCAGTGGGTGACGTAGGCCGACAGTTGATGTTCGTATCGCTTGAGCATCGCTGAAGCTGATTCGTCGGTGGGTGTACCGTCCGCATCGATCCTCAGCGGTTGCGTCTTGTAGTCGACGAGACGCCAGCCGGTCTCGGTGCCGAACACCAAGTCAATCACGCCACGTTCAATTCGCTTTCCCGTTTCGGATACCGTCGCGTTCGCGTAGGGAACCTCGCAGTGGACTTGTGTCGAAGCTTGGATTTGCTCCCACAAGGGCGAGTTCGTGAAGTCCTTCACCGCCTTCACCGCGTGCGCCACGAACTGCTCGCCCGCCACGCCCTGCTCCATCAGTAGAGAGCTCGCCAGCGTTTCGATCGTCTGTTCTTTGCCCGTGGGAAGCAGTCCTCGGATGCATTGCTCGAACAGACGATGGACCACCCGCCCATACTCGCGACCGTGATGTTCAAGATCGGGACCCCATTCCAGCTCGGAAGCATTCCCCGGCCCAGAATCTGGGTGTGAGTCTAGTTGCGAGATTGGTCGTGAATCTGGCCACAGCTCTGCGTCACTGACTGTGATCTGTTCCCACGAGGATCTGGCCGCCTGCTGCCAGCCGTCTTGGCGTCGCTGTCGTGTCTTGGCCAAGTCGACCGCGCCTCTGCCCTCGGCGTCCCCGACGACGGCTCGTGGTGCGTCGGTGGGAATTGGCAGATCCTCAACGTCACGGAGCCCGAGATGCAAACTCTTCCAAGGCCCGCTGTGCGTCGGTCCTTGCCCGACGACCAGCACATCGGCAGCACGTGTGGCGGCCACGTAAACCAAACGTAGTTGCTCGGCTGCCAGGTATCGTTCTTCAAGTTGCTCATCTTCCGCCCAGCCGTCGGGCTCGGCCATGACCCACGGCTTGCGACCAGCCTGACTGGTTACGGCCATCGACAGATAGGGCTGCTCGCCGAGTCGTGAGACATGCACATCGACACCGTGTCGTTCAGCACTGGTATCGGTCGGGTCGACGAGGAATACAACCTTCGCTTCCAGCCCCTTGGCCTGGTGCAGATTCATGATCCGCACGACGTCCTGCCGGCCCGTCTCCAGGGTCATCTCTTCGATCCGAAACTCATCTGCCTCCAACAGATCTCTCAGCTCGTTGCCGATCTCGACCCAACCCAACCCTCGTCGCGATTGCCAGTCGCGCACCATCGACAGCACACGCAGCAGATTCCCCGCCCGTGCTGACCCCCCCTCCTCTGCGGCGGCGACAGCGGCAAGTCCACTCTCGTCGACGAATCTTTCCAGTGCAGCTGCTGGAGGACGTATGTGCAGGTCGTGGCGCAGCCGCAGCAGTTGATCAATCGCCCGTGTCGTACGCTGCCGAATGGACGGATCGAGGTCGGTCGGAATCGGGTCTTCAAGCTGAAATCGCCAGCCCGCCTGACGCAGGACATACAGCTCATCATCGCCCAGGCCGAAGAGCAGGCCTCGTAAGACCGCGACCAGGGCGATGGCGTCATCGGCGCGCAGTACAGAATCGAGGGCATCGACGAGGGCCCTCAGTTCACCGGAAGTACGCAATGACCCCGGCCCCGTGATGTCGTAGGGCAGACCGCATCGCTCCAGAGCGCGACCGTAGTTCGCCAGCCAACGACGTGTTCGTGTGAGAATCATGAAGTCTCCCGGCTCAGCGCCAGGACCCAGAACGGCATCCTCACCATTGAGGGAAGTCTCACCGGCGATGGCGGCGCTGATGAAGCGAGCCACCTTTTCTGCCTCTGCTTCCACCAATGCCTGCCGGTTCTTTTTCGGTTGATCACTGCGCAACCGAAACACGCCACCGCCCGCAACGTCCTGCCGTTGAGCATGGAGGCGGCGGAAACTGGCCTGGAAGCGTAGGTCCTGCGATTCGAAGAGTCCTTCGAAGGTGTCGTTGAACCAGCGGGCGAGCCTGGGACTCGCGCGAAAGGTCGATGTCAATTCGATCGGCGCACCCCCACCGGCCTCCAACCGTTGGGTCACGTGTCGGAAGACATCGACATCTGCCCGGCGAAAGCGATAGATCGATTGTTTCTCATCACCCACGAGGAACAGGCTACCCGGTCGTGGGGTCTGACCCTGCCACGATCGTTCGGTGAGTTCCTGACCCGTCAGATAGAGAAGGATCTGCGCCTGAAGTGGGTCTGTGTCCTGAAACTCGTCGACGAAGATGATTCGAAATCGTTGTTGTAGGCTTCGACGTGTCTCCAGATCGTCGCGCAGCATCGTGGCGGTCGTTTCCATCAGATCGTTGAACGTCAGCATACCTCGCCGTCGCCGCAGCTGGCGATAGTGCAATGTGGCCTCTTCGACAAACTCCGCAGCCAGGCTGTAGACATACCTGCGCCATGCGGCCAGAACCGGTTGAATGACCTGCGTCCGCAGAGCTTTCGTCAGTGAGTCACGCAGTGACCGGGCCAGGTGTTGTTCGGGACTGCCGGGTGGTCCCCACCGCTTCAGGGTCACCTGCGTCGCGGCGGACGAATCGAATGTTCGCAGGAGGAAGGCACGATCTGCATCGGTTTGGGGCGCGGCGAAGGCAAACCGATGCTGCAGTCGAGTGACCGTCTCCATGAGTCTGTCCGGCTCTCCCGGCAGATCCTCAGGGATCTGTTGTGCCACCTGGTGGACGAATTCACACAGCTGCTGTGTAGGACCCTCCAGGTCCGGACGCGCTTGTGTCGTGGGCTTCAGCGGCAGGTCACTGTACTGGTTGCGCGTGAGGAAGAACTGGTAGAATTGTTCGGCCGTCAGCCCCGTGTCTTCAATCGCTTGCAGCCGGCGATCACCATTTGCCGATCGGGCTTCGAGGAACTGATCCCATGCCTGTCGTGCCAGCCACAGTTCCTCGCGTTCCTCCACTTCGTGGAAGTCCGCCGGCAGGCGTGCACGAGCCGGATACTGGCGCAGTAGACGTGCACAGAAAGCATGGATCGTCCCGATCTTACATCGATCGAGATGCCGCACCGCCCGCTGAAGTCGACGGGCCTCAGAACGATCACCATCGGTCGACATCTCGTCGGTCTGTAGCTCATCTGGCGACAAGTTGTCTGGCGGCAACTCGTCTAGCCCGAGCTCATGCTGTCTCTCTGCCTCAAGCTGAGCCGATTGTAGTTGCTGATAGAAGCGCGCGCGCAACTCACCTGCTGCCTTGCGTGTGAAGGTGATCGCCGCCAACTCGTCCACCTGGCACGTTCCGTGGCGAATACAGGCCACCATGCGCTCGACCAGTTCGTGAGTCTTTCCGGCGCCCGCACCGGCCAGACAGATGAAACTGTGGTCCAGTTGTTGGCGAATGCGCAGACGCGCAGCTTGGTCTGCCGGTTCGTTCAAGAGTTGATCCATGCTTCGATGGCGTCTACCGCGTCGGCAGGCCCAACATCGGACACGGACACGCCCGCTTCGGCAAGCCGCGCCTCGATGACCTGACTGGCCTGTTGCCGACCCGCCGTCTTGGTCTGCGCCCAGCCTTCGACGAGCCCCGTCCACTGCTCCATCGTTTGACGGCGGTCCGTCAACCCACGACCATCGAGCGCCTCCGAAGCACAGATTCGGCGAAAGTCACAGAAACGGCATGGCTGAGACGCCCCGGCTTTGTGGACGGAAGGAAACAGACCTCGGTCACCCAGTTCGATCAACGGACCCAGCACCCTCTCCAGATCTGACCGCGTAAGGGGCGCTGCAGCGAAGCGCTGTCCGGCTCCGCGATCACTGGTGAAAAAGTAGCCGCTTTTGGTGACGGTCGAGTTGTCCGGTAGAAACTGCTCGGCCGCCATGGCGTACAGCACCCATTGAAGTCGGCGACCGCCGGCGAGCAGATCGGACGGATCAAAGCCAAAGGTGCTCCCGGTCTTGTAGTCCCAGATTTCGACCTGAGACGTGTCCGAGTCGGACACGTGGTCGATCCGATCGATCCGACCGCGCAACGATATGGGGCGGGCACCGATCTGGATCATCACGGGATCATCCGGATCACCGAATTGGCGTTCCACCTCCATCACATGCCGTTTCTCCGTGGCTTCGAATCGCTCAGCTTCAGCTTGCAGGAACACGGCGATAGCCCGCTCGATGTGCTGTCGGTCCGCGTTGAAAGCCGTGTGCAGTGTAACCGGGATCTGTGCCTGCATGCGTTCCAGAGCCGTGTCGGTGATCGACGTCAGGATCGACGCGTGATCTGCACGGGGAATCTCATTTCGTTCTCGCAGATACCGCATGAAGTCAGCGAATACCTCATGGAGGAGCAGACCCATCTCCATGGGCTGGATCCATCGACGGGGGTCTCGTGGGGCATCGTCAGGTAGGTTGAGCCGGAGTCCATCTTGCCAGAGCCAGCGTCGGGGACATTGGGCCAGCGTCTCCAGCATTCGCGCCGACCAGACATCGATGGTGGAGAACGCATCGACATCGGCCCCGATCCAGCCATCGAAGCGCGTTACCCCCCGGCCTCGCGCCCGGCTCGCCGCGAAGCCGGCAGAGGCGTTTGGATACGCTGCGGCCACCATGTCAGAATAGGCGTGGCGAGATCGCTGCCCGAGCATGCTCTCCAGATCGTCACACCCCAGTCCCCTCTGCGCCATCGGCCTCTGCCAAAGCGGTCGGATCTGAGTCTGGCGGGCAACCTGTGAAAACAACGGCGTCGGAAAGGGTTCTCGCCCGTCTGCCAAGACCAATCGATGGGCACTCAGGGTGACGTGGTGTGCGACGCCGAGCAGTCGAATCAGGTGCGCTGTGTCACCCTGCGATCGTTCACGGCGTTGCGGCATGGACCACCGTGCCCGGTCCTCGTCGTCGACGGCCGGATCCGGAGAAACGGGCGAGGGGAAGTGGGACTCGGCCAATCCCAGGATGTACAGGTGAGTCCGGTGTGAATATCCTGACTGGGCAATCGGCGCTATCGAAATGCGACCAGGACATGGCTCGCGCGCATCAATGCGCAGCGACAACAGGCGCTCGGCCAGACATTGGGATTGCCGGGCCTGCGGCGCCTTTTGAGTGGTCGTCACCGAACCGATGTCCGACAGTCGCCGGCAGAGCATCTGCACAGCTCCGTGCGGATCGGTTTCTTCTTCCGTCTCCGTCTGATTCGCCGGTGCCATCGCCTGCAGGAATTGGCGGGCACAGCACGCCAGCTCGGATAGGGTGATCTCCGTCTCAGCGGGCACGAAGTCCACAAGCATCTGCAGGTGTTCCTCGGCCATCTTCAGCCGATCGTGCAGATCCTTCGCCTTGCCTGAGCGTGTCGCAGCGACCCGTCGTAAAGACTGTGACAGGGTGTCGCGGCCACGATCCACCCGCCCCTGGTGCAACCAACTGGTCACCTCGGCGACGGTCACCTGCTTAGGGGTCCACGCAATGTCGCCGGCACGCAAGGCCGCGATGAGGACGTGCCCATCGAGTCCTTCTGATATCCAATCGAGAAAGGCCCGCAAACATCGGCCCGCTCTGGTCAGCGTGATGGGGACTCCACAGGTGAAATCCACAGGCAGATCGAGCCGACTCACCGCATCGTACAGGAGGGGGAGGTAGGTGTCGTGTGTGGTAGGAAAGGCGATTTCCACATCGTCAAAAACCAATCCGTGATCCAACACGTCGCGCAGAACCGCTCGGACTTCGCTCTCGTGTCCCGTCGCCTGCCAGAGCCGGAGCCGATCTGCCTCTTGCTCCTGTAGGCCCGTCGTCAGCAGGCGGCCTGCGGGCTCGATCTCCACCTCCACTTCTGTCGTTTGGTGTAGCCTCGGCGAAGGTTGGCGCTGGTCAAGAAGTGCGTCTAGAAACAGATCGCCCTGAATCAGAGCCGAACGGGGCATCGGCGCCGGGGTATCCGGGGCCACCCGATAGCTCGCATCGTGCCCGGGGATCGAGTGTTGAGACAGTTGATGGTGGGCCCAACGGGTGGGGACGTCGATGCCGTAGTCCATGCGACCGATGCGTTGGATGCTCCCGCCAGCCAGTGCACGAAGGAAGGCCTCATCCCGGACGGTCATTTCTGTTTCGTCGAGAATGAAGTACTGCTGGTCGGTCTTCGGTGGCGAGGTGGTGGCCGTCTGCGCCGCCCGATCTAGAATCTGAGCATCATCCCAGCCACCCATCACCATCAGTCTCTGTTCATATGCATCCAACAGGATGCTCAGTGGCTCCTGCCCTTTGCCGGCCGTGCGCAATTGGCTCGGTGTCACGCCCGCCAGGCGCAGATCGATGAGTGTCTGGAGTAGCACCTGCGACGTGGAGGCGGTCAGGGTACCGTAGCAGGCTTTGACTTCGTCCGCATGTGTCGTGACCACGTCACCGGCGAGCATCCACTGCTCGTCGATGGTGGGTCTGTGCCCACCGGTTACCGCGATCTCGACCTGCGTCCACTCATAGGCCAGCGCAACGGGAGTCGTGACCCGAAGGTGTGTCCACGTCACACCGTGGCGTGCCAGAGATCCGGTGAGAAGATGACCGACTCTCCGACTCGGAACGAACAGGATCTTGGGCGTCAACGGCGCGGTGTCACACGCGTCTCGCAGTTGCCTCAGGGGATAGGGAAGCATGGGAGAGGAGTATAACCGAAGCGGCTCACCGCGTCTGCAGTGAGCCGCCCGATGGATTCAGGTTGAGAGGCGCTGTCGGCGTGTGTGCCAGTTCAGCGGAGGAATCGTCTCCTCTATTGTCGCTGATAGCCCGCTTCGAGAATGGCTGAGATCTGCGCCGTCGTCTCTTCGAGATGAGCCGCCGTCACAGCGTCCATCGGTTGCGCGTGATCCGCCGTCCCGATGGCCTCCGCGATGGCGAGCAGGTCCGCTCGGGCCAGACTCCGTGCATCGGCTGGCGCCGCCGATGGATTCAGGACGAGCTGTCCCAGGTGCCCCAGGTGTGCTCGCTGCAGATTTCGACGGAAGCTGTTGATGGGTGTTCCGGCGATCGCCTCAGCCCAGATCGAGGCGCGCAGCGTCGAGAATAATTCTGTCATCGTGAAAGGCTCTTCATCGCTGGCGAATCGAAGCTCCAGGTCCTGCAATCGCTGCAGCAGCGTGGGATCGTAGAATCGGTTGAGCGGTTGACGTTGGATGTTGGCCACAATCTGATGGACCGGCATCTCGATCCGGCCGGTCTTGTAGTACTGTGACCAGGTGAAATCCTGCCAACGCTCGGGCGCCAGCTTGCTCAGCAGTTCGGGGGACCAATTGAAGGCATCGGGCCCCAGCACGTGCTCGGTGATGAAAGCCAGCGCCTCGCGTTGGCGCGCCGCCGGCACCGGGACGAAGGGAGGTCGCCCCTTCGGATCGCCGATGTGATCGCGATAGTGATAGATGCCTCCCACGAAACGAGAAACATTGCCGGCGCCGCGTGTGTAGGGTCGAAATCCCCAGCCGAAAACTCGGCTCAATGTCTGATACCGCTCACCCTTTTTCTCAAAGTGACTCTCCATCGTGGACCACAATTCGTCGGAGATGGCGACCAGGTCGCGGTAGTGGGCGATGGGATCATCGCGCAGATCGTAGCGGGTGGCGCGAGGATCGATGCCACGGGCGTCGTAGAAGGCATCTTCGTCGGTACCATAGGCCAAGTCGGGTTCGGCGCCACGCGAAGCAATGCGGCTCAACTGTTTGGGTTCATTCTCGCTATCGAGGAAGGGGCGATAGGCGTACTCGATGGCCCAGTAGTCGTAGACCCCGAGATCCGTCATGTAGTAGTCACCTTGAGGGTGACCATCCGGGGCAAGATTGACCGGATTGTAGTCCATCACGGAGCCCGAGATCCCCTCACGACGGATCGTCTCTGGATCGTGAAGCTCTGCCAGGCTGTGAATGGTGCTAGCCTTGAAATTGTGACGCAAACCCAATGTGTGGCCCACTTCGTGTGCCACCAGATCGATGATCAGCTGCCGGAGATATTGCTGTGCTTCCGGATCGGCAAGCCCCTCGGCGCCGGCACGCGAATTCAGAACGTGCCAGCCGTAGGCGGCCTCTTGCACCTTCTCATCAGCCAACCTGCACACCATCGTGGGATCCCCCAGCAATCCCAGGGCAGCAGCGATGGAATCACCGATCGCCTGCCGACGGGAGAGCGGATCGGCCAATTCGGTGAATTCGCGATAGGCGTAGCGCAGATAGTCAGCACTTATCTGGATGTCGGCGTCGTAGATCTCGCCTGTAAAGGGATTGGCCCGCGAGGGGCCAACCGCGTAGCCGCGACCGGGCTGCACGATCCAGCGGATGGTCGAGTAACGTGCATCGGCGGCGTCCCATTCTGCGTCATCTGGCTGCTGCTTCACCTCGATGGCGTCTTCGAATCCGATCTGCTCGAACGCATCATTCCACAGCAGGACTCCTTCGCGAACCGCATCTCGGTATTCGACGGGCACCGAGTTTTCGAGCCAGAATACGATCGGTTTCTTCGGCTTGGAGACCTTGAAACGGGGCTCCGCCTTCTCCAGATGCCATCGTGTCACATGGCGCACATACGGATCGTGGGTCAGGACCGACGAATAGTCCTGATACATGGTCAGGAAGTGACCCACCCGGTCATCGGCCTGACGTGGTGCGAAATCAGACTCCGGCAGGCGTGAAAGGCTGTAGTGGTAGATATGCTGGAAGGATCGCGAGTCCGGCAAGGTGGGAATCACGATCTTCGGCGACGATGTGGTAAAGGTGAGCACCACATCGATCTCGGTGTTCATGGGGAAGTTCGCCAGCTCGCTGAAATAGCTCATCCCTCCATCCATCGAGTACGAGACATCGTCGATCTGGGTGAAGATGAAGCCGATCATGGCGATGTCCTGTACGAACATACCTGATGGATCGAACAAGACAGCCCCGGTCTCGGGATGGGGCTGCCCCTCGATGGTCCCGGTTCCCATCACGGAGTCGGACAGCCGATCGACGGCTCGACGAATAGCAGCGTCGGGTTCAGCCCGGTAATACACATTCGGATGCTTGAAGTAGACGGTTTTGCCCACGCGGTCGAAACGCATGGGCATGCCGCCCCAGGAGATTCCGAGGTCGACGGTGGAAGCCGCGTCGAAGAAATACCCATCCCCTTGCGTGCGACTGACGTTGCACAGGAAGATTTCGCCGAACTGATCTGGCTTGATGGCGAAAAGAACCTTGTTCTCCTCGTCGTCTATATATAGATCGAACAGACCGGGTAGATGACGGTACCCCTTGACGGTTTCAGCGAAGGTGGGACCCTTGTCTTCTTCTTCTTCGTCCTCCTCTTCGGCGACGTCCTCGGTGGCCTCCTCGTCGGCTTCGGCGGCCTCGTCGGCGCCCAGGGCCATGGGAGACACGGTGAGCAACAACACAGCTGTCAGCCAGCAGGACAGATCGACCATGCGCCGCATGGGGAGACGACCTTTCGCTCAGGAAATGGGGGGGAAGAACTCGGCATAGAGAGAGCGGACCGCGTCGTCCACGTCGTGGTCCTTTACGCCGAACATCATACTTACTTCGCTCGAGCCCTGGTTCATCATTTCGATGTTCACCTGAGCTTTGTGGAATGCCGCTGTTGCCCGGGCAGCCAGACCCACCGTGTGGTTCATCCCTTCGCCTACAACCATGACCAGTGCCAGGCCGCGTTCTACGGAAACCTCGTCGGCGTCGAGTTCATGGCGAATCCGACGCAGCACCCTCTCTTCGGCGGCATGATCGAACCACTCTTCGCGCACGATGATGGATAGGTTGTCGATGCCCGACGGCGTGTGCTCGAACGGGATCGCTTCGTCTTCGAAGATCTCCAGCAAACGGCGGCCGAATCCGACTTCGCGATTCATCAGGTAGCGACTGACATAGATCGTGCAGAATCCGGCCNTCGCTGCGATGCCGACCACGGGCGTGTCACCGATCATTCGGGTCGGGACGATTCGCGTGCCCGATGCGTCAGGGTTGTTCGTGTTCTTCACCGCCACCGGAATACCCGCTCGCACCACCGGTTCGAGTGCCTCGTCATGGAACACCGAGAATCCGGCGTAGGACAGCTCCCGCATTTCTCGATAGGTGATCTCGGCCACCGCTCTGGGTGTNTCGACGAGTCTTGGGTTGGCGGCGAAGACGGAGTCCACATCGGTGAAATTTTCGTACAACTCTGCATCGATGGCCGCTGCCAGTATCGCGCCTGTAATGTCGGAACCTCCTCTGGGAAACGTGACGAGTCTGCCCGCCTCCGTATACCCGAAGAAACCTGGAAAAATGGTGATCCCGGAGCGGTCACGCAGGGCTCGAAGTTTCCCGTACGAGGGTTGTAGCACGCGCGCATTGCCGGGCTCATCGGACAGGATCATGCCCGCTTCGCCCGGATCGATGTAGTGCGCATCGGCCCCCTGATGGCGAAGGAATGCTGCCGTGAGGCGCGCACAATTGGCTTCGCCGGCCGCCTTCATCGTATCCAGATAGAGACCTTCGTCGTCGATCGGCGCACTCAGGCGTTGGCGCAGATCATCTACGATGGGATCCACATCTGCAGTGGCCAGACCGAGTCCATCGGAGATCTCGACGAATCGCTCTTCCACCCGCTCCATCTGGGCGGTACCCTCGCGGTGCGTCAGGCGCGCCTCGGCCGCCTCGATGAGCAGATCCGTGACCTTTGTATCCTGGGANGTTCGTTTGCCGGGTGCGCTGACGATGACGAGTCGGCGAGCCGTATCGGCAGTGATGATGTCGCAGACTTTGCGGATCTGCTCGGAGGACGCCAGAGAACTGCCGCCAAACTTGGCTGTCTTCATGAGATCGTTGGGTGAATTGAGGCGGAAGGGACGGACAGAAACAATACTACAACTGCAGCATTTCCGGGAAATGCTCTTCGTACCACGCTTGTAGCCGCTCGACATCTTCCAGTGTTGCACTGGGGTAGGGTGCACGGTTGCGCAAGCTGGTCCGCAGGAACCCGCTCGCGCGTCCTCCCATCCTGTCGTAGGCGGTATCGGTGAATCCTCGTGGTGCGAATTGGGCCGAGAGGAACTCGCTCAACGAGGTCAGCTTGGGCGCCATCGCTTCCACCGCATCCCACCGGCCCTGCCGCACGTGTTCCCACAATTCCAGCATGATGCGAGGATTCCAGTATACCAGCGCGCTGCAGCAGCCGGCTGCACCCACGGGGCCCAACTGGGCCCATCGATGCTCCGACACAAACACGTTGACGAAAGCTGACAACTCTTCGCAGCCTTTGACGGTCGAGCCGATGGTGCCCTGGTTCGCCTTGACCACGACGTACCCCGGCACTGCATCCTTGATCGCTTTGTGTTGAGCGAGGGTGAGCACCTTTTTGGCACGTGTCGTTTCGTAGATGGACAACGGCAGATCGCCGGCAGCCCGGGCGACGTCCCGGAAGAACGGGACCACCTGTTCCTCGCCGACTTGCAGCCAGAAAGGTAGGGCAACCTGAATGGCGTCCGCCCCCATCTCGGCGGCCGCTTCTACCCGCTTTGTGGCCCCACGTGTGTGGGTGGACGTGCAGCCGATCATCGCTGGGCGGGAGTGCTGGTGACATGTGTCGATCAGGCATCCAGCGATTCGCTGAAACTCGTCGAGTTCCATCGCGTAGAACTCACCGGTAGTCCCTCCGGAGTACACACCCGGAATCCCTGCCTCGCAGCAGCGCGCCGCGTCGGCACGAAATGTCTCCTCGTCGAAGGTATCNTCCTCCGACCAGGCAACGGGCAGACCGGCCCAGGGACCGGTGAATGTCTGTCGATCGAGCATGGTTTCACCACCTGCACGAACATACGCAGAAATGGTGATCTTGGGAACGTGGCTTTCTCAGTCGTAGACCCTGCCGGGGGCGATGGCAACTGAAAGTGCCACTTAAACATGGCCCGCTTTGCCTCAGAAATGGTTGTAACGCGATCGAGGCGAAGGTGCTATCTTCGGGCTGAACGGGAGCTCTTCCCTGAACCACGACCCGTCCATCGCCGGTCACCGCCAAACTCTGGCTATCCTGCCGGAGGTTATCCCCACCTGGTTGTCCACGCCTTTGGTGATTGACCATTCGGGGCATCACCCACCCCTGCCTCTATAAGAGAGGACGGAACCGTGGCTCTGGGTCTATCGTATCGATGTGCCTGCGGTGAGCGTTTCAAAGTGTATCTACCAAAGGGCATGGTCTACGGCGAGACGGTGTCTCGTGCTGTGGATTGGGACGCAGTTGACGCCCGTGAGGAGGCCGACGGCGAAGTCGGTGAGTTGCAGCGAGTTGCCGAATCGACGGGATGTACCTTCGTCGATGGTCGCAAGACGCCACACCTGGCCTGTCCGAGTTGCACCAGCGAACTCGACCTCGTCGACCACTTCCGCACACGCCTGCTTGCCGTTTAGGTCATACTGACGTCGCTGTGGAAACGACGATGGCGCTGCTCCACACTGGATCAGCGGCCATCGGTCTTTATCCCGTGTTGGCCCTGTATGCCTAAGACCACTTCGCGCTTAGGCTGTCGTCGAGTTTGTTCAGTCCGTTCAACGCTGCAATGCGGAATCCCTCGGCGAACGTGGGATAGTTGAAGATCGTGTCGACGAAGTAGTCGATCCGGACG